>JAAVYX010000164.1 GCA_022791355.1 Clostridiales bacterium
ACGCCTGCGGCTGCGCCTTGTCCAACGCCTGCGGCTGCGCCTTGTCCAACGCCTGCGGCTATGACTTGGCCGATGCCTGCGGCTATACTTGCGCCCGCGTCTGTGCTTGCGCTTGCGCCCGTATTCTGGCCTGCGACGGTCGTTGGACTTGCGCCTACCGCTCGGCTTGCGTCTGTGTTTTGACCTGCGTTTAGCTTTTGACCGGCGCTTAACTGCTTTTGGGCTTCCTCCGCCTTCTTTTTTGCCTCCTGCTTGGCCTCCAGCGAGGGCTTAACGGCCGGGGCTTTTCGGGAGATGGTGCGGAAGGAGCCCAGCATATTTCGGAAAAAGTTGTTGTCCTCGGCGTTGCTCAGGTCCTCTCCGGCGATAATAATTTTACGGAAGAGGGCGGTGTGCTTGGGAGTGATGGTACGGTCCTCGTGGATGGAGCCGAAGTACCAGTGCCGAAAGGCGCAGGAACGGTCGATCTCCTCCAGATAGCCGTTGAGCTTGCTGACCCGGTCGGTGTGTCCCGAACGGAGCAGGACGGCGCTTTTGACCATGGAGGGAGGCTCGTGGGTCAGAATATAGTCTACCTGCAGCCCCGCCTCGTCCAGGTTCTCGGCCCCCTCGGCCATCTCGGCCGGGGAGGGGAGCTCCTCCCGCCACCAGCTATGCTGCTCCAACCGAATCTCCTTATCCGGGCTTTCCCCCCCGCCGAAGACGAAAAAGCGCAGGCCCTCGATGGTGAAAATCTGCCCCCGTATCAGATGAAACAGGGAACCGGATATCCGATGAACCCGCCCGCCGTTCCAAACGGTCTGGCGATAGGTGTTCAGCAGGTCGAAGTTTTCGTGGGTACCGTCCAGAAAACCGATGGAGTAGGGGCGGCTGCCCAGCCATTCCAGATCCTTTTTTTCCCGTTTGCTCCCGTTCCAGACATAACCGAAGTCCCCGCAGATCAGCAGGGTATCCCCCGACCGCAGCCGTTTGAGCTGCCGGTCGTACCAACGGGCGTCCTCCCCGTGCATATCTCCTGTGATATAAATCATACCAAAGCCTCCAAAAGGAAAAACTCTTGCCGGGGCTGGGGCTTAAGGCCCTGTCCCCAATTTGCCGGCACGCCCAATCGACGGCTCGTTTTCCGCCTGGACGGCGGGACTTTTTCTTGCCGTACGATACCGTCCGCCTCCAAAGGATAATAGGGTTTTACGGGGAGAACCACGCAGGCTGCGTTGTCTTTATTACCGTTCAAAAGGCAGCCGCGCTTTGCCCGTCTATGCGGGTCGCTCGGGCCTATGCGGTTTTTCCCGTAAAACGCCAGACGGCGGCGGGATTAAACGGAGGGCTGACAAGACCGCGGCCGGCCGTTTGATAGAGCGGGCGGCTTGCGCCCGCCAAATCTGAGAACGCCGCTGTTTCCCATTCGTCTCCTAATAGCCCCCGTTTGGACTAATAGCCCCCGTTTGGACCGCGCCCTTTGGACAGCCGCCGCGCGTATTAGCCCCCCAAGGCAGATCAATCGCTCGTCAGATAAAAAACGGCGCCGGGCATGGCGCGTATTTTAAACTGCGGCCTAGATACCATCGATTGACAAGGTATCATACGGTTTTGCAGGGATAAAATTGCCGCAAGCTGCGTTGTCTTGGCAGCCGTGGGAAAGGCAGCGGAGCGAGGCTGGGTACGCGGGCCGCTCGGCAGAGCGGCTACCTGGCGGCCGTCCTAAAGGAAGGCTACTGACGGCCGCTCTTTGAGCGGCTACATCCGCCTTGCCAGCGTGGATTTGCCGCCCGTAAAACGCCACAGGACCCAGCGACGAGCCAAAATGAGGGCCGAAAAGGCCGTAGGTAGCCGCTCTTTTTCGCCCGCCTACCTTCAAGAACGCCGCTAGTTCCCTTCTAGTCTCCTGCTAGTCCCCTGCTAGTCCCCTGCTAGTCCCCTGCTAGTCCCCTGCTAGTCCCCTGCTAGTCCCCTTCTAGTTCCCCGACGGCCCCCATTTTGGCCGCCCGTGAGGGCGCCCTTTGGACGGATGCTGCGCGTATTAGCCCCCAAGGTAGATGGTAAAGAGAGAAAATCAATTCTTACGATTTTATGACAACCTCTTTCCATTTGCCGGCTTACCTGTTATACTAAGAGCCATAAGTTTTTTGCTTTAGGGTTTGTCCAAACTGCCGCGCTTATGTATACGGCGATAGGAAAGGGAGAAACCACATCTACTATACAATATTTTCGGGGAGATTTCCATGAGAAAAACGCTTTTTTCCTTTATGCTTACCTTATCGCTGCTGGCGGCCGCCATCTTCGGCCCCTTGCCGGCCGGGCCGGCGGCTCAGGGCTTTGAGCCCACCGGGTTTGAAGTGACGGCCGAGGGGGCCATGCTGGTCAGTTTGGATACCGGCGGGGTGCTTTATCAGAAAAATATCGACCAGCGGCTCTATCCCGCCTCCCTGACCAAGATTATGACGTCGGTGCTGCTTATTGAAAACACCGTGGATTTGGACGCGGAAACGATCACCGTTTCCTGGGAGGCTCTCCATGATCTGGTGGGAACCGATTCCTCCACCGCCGGCCTCAAGGAGGGAGAGGTGCTGACCGCCCGTCAGCTGCTCTACGCCCTGCTCTTAGCCTCGGGCAACGACGGGGCCAACGCCACGGCCGAGCATTACGGCGGCGGCAATATCGAACGGTTTGTGCAGATGATGAATGACAAGGCGGCCGAGCTGGGCATGAGTGGCACCCATTACGCCAATCCCCATGGCCTGCACGACGAAAATCATTACACCACGGTGGAGGATATGTATAAGCTGGTGCGGCACGCCATCAGTCTGCCCGTCTTTATGGAAGTGGCCTCCACCGTTCGCTACAAGCTGCCGGCCACCAATAAAAGCCCTGAAAGGACCCTGGTGACCACCAACTATTTGCAGGATCCCAGTAACGCCGTTTATTATAAGGGGACCAGCGGCGTCAAGACCGGCTATACCGACTCGGCCGGCCGCTGTCTGATCACCACCAACTCCCGGGACGGATACAATTATCTCTGCATCCTGATGAAATGTCCGGTTTACAACGACCGGCACCAGAAAATACGTCAGGAGTTTCCCGAAAGCCGCAACCTTTATAACTGGGCCTATCGGAATTTTGCCTACAAGTCCCTTTTGAGCCCCGCTGAGCCAACCGGCGAGGTGGAGCTGGAGCTGGCTTGGAACAAGGACCATCTGACCCTCCTGCCCGAGAGCGAATTTTCGGCTATCATTCCTAAGGAGGCCGACTCCTCCACCATCCGCACCGAAATTCACCTAGAAAAGGAGAAGGTGGACGCGCCGGTAGAAAAAGGGCAGGTTATGGGCTACGCCACCCTTATCTACGCCGGCGAGGAGCTGGGGCAGGTTAACCTGGTGGCCTCCGAATCGGTCAAGCGCAGTACGCCGCTGTATCTGCTTCGGCAGCTGAAGAACATGACCCGCACTCTTTGGTTTCAGGTGATAGCGGGCGTGCTTCTCCTGCTGCTCATAGCGTTTATCATCCTTCGTATCGTCGCCAGCCGCCGCCGTCGCCGGATGAGACGGGTGCGCAATTACCGCCGTTTTTAGCCGGGTTGAGGAATCGTCCAATCGGCCGGCAGACGGTATACGGTTTTTTGGGGGGGCGATAGGGCCTGAATCTTACAAAGCGTTCGTATAAGAAACCAGACCAACTACCTCCAAAGGGCAGATAGGGTATTACAGGGGAAACCCACGCAAGCTGCGTTGTATTTGTTGCGGAGCGAAAGGTAACGGAGTGAAGCCGGGTACGCGGGCCGCTCGACAGAACGGCTGCCTGGCGGCCGTCCTAAAGGAGGGCTACTGAGGGCCGCTCCACAGAGCCGCCCATAGGGCGGCTAGCGTTCGCCCGCCTACATCCGAGAACGCTGCTAGTACCCTGCTAGTACCCTGCTAGTACCCTGCTAGTTCCCTGCTAGTTCCCTGCTAGTTCCCCGACGGGCCTATTTTGGCCGCCCTTTGGGACGCTACTGTGCGTATTTGCCCCCAAGGCAGATGGTACAAAAGAGGTTTAGCGCTGGAGATGCCGGGCAAGGAACGCTATAAGGGAAATTTTATGCGTCTCTGCGCAACCCATCGGGAGCCCCCCGGCGAGGGTTCGTCCGAAATCTTCCTTGGGAATATTTTGGCTACTGCGCATTGCGTTTCTAAAGGATTTCGCGTCCTGCGGGACGCAGGCCCCACCGCCTTTTAGACAAGGCGGGCGAAAAATTTTTATTAGCCCTTTTCATAAGAAAATCCCCTGCGCAGCCTAAGCTGTGCACCGCCCCAGATTGTACGGACAGCACAAAAAGCCCCCATGTAGGAAATATTTAAATTAAGTGGAGTGGCGCAGCGTCAGCGGCGCTACTCCAGTTTTTGTCTGGATACGCTCATAGTTGTGGAAGTGAATATACCTGTCAATCAGAGCATTTGCTTCTTGGAATGTCTTTGGCTTCTGCCGGTAGATACACTCTGTTTTCAAAATGGAAAAGAAATTTTCTGCCATTGCGTTGTCATAAGGATTTCCTTTCCTTGACATCGACGGCGTTATGCCGTAAGATTGCGTTAGCTTAAAATATGCTTGGGAAGTATATTGAAAGCCTTGGTCGCTGTGGAGCTGCAACTCCGCGGCGACTCTCCTTTTCTCCTGCTTCATTGCCAACCGGATCGTGCCCAGGACAAGGTTTACCGTTTGCTGTGCGGCTGTCTTGTAGGCCACAATGCTGTTGTCATATAGATCCCGAATCATGGATAGATACAGTACGCCTTCCTTGGTGTGAATGTAGGAAATATCTGTGACCCACTTTGCGTTTGGCCTATCCGCTCTAAACTGCTGTTTCAACAGATTTTCATATTTGTGTATCTGCCGCCCAAGATTTACCCACTTCCTACGGCGGCGCACTTCTGACAATAAGCCATACTTTTTCATGACTCGAAGCACTGTTTTCGGATTTTTATCAATATTTCGGTCTTTCAGCCACTTCCAGACCCGTCTGTACCCATAAGTCTTGCCCGTCCTGTTCTGACATTCCTGTATCTTCCCGGCCAGTTGCGCATCTTGCTCCGGCTTATCCGTCCGCTTTACAAAGTAATAGTAACCGCTGCGGGATACACCGAATAGTTCGCACATAACAGACACCGGATACTCGTTCCGGTGACGATAGATAACTGCGTATTTGACTTTCGGCCTCACTTCCTTCCCACGGATTGCAGAAAATCCCGCAGCAATTTGTTCTCCATTCGCAAACGCTGTATTTCATACGCCTGCTCCGCAACAATGTCTCTTGGTGCGGCATCCTTTCTTGTACGCCCTTGCGGCCGTGGTAATATTCCTGCTTCCAGTTTTCTCTGCTTGTTTCTTTGCCGTTTCAGCAGATTGTGGACTGGTCGATCTCCCTCCAATCCTAGCGTTTCCTCAATCTGTCTGTGGCTCATCCCAGACTCCACCATCTGCTCTATTTCAGGCAACAACGCCTGCATATTCGTGTATCTTCGTTTACTCATATGGAATCCCCCCTGTTGTAGTTATTATCCTACATCAGGGGGGGATTTTTTGTCTATTCTCCACTTTTGCTGGGGCGGTGCAGACAGCGATGGGAGAAGGTTTCCAGTAAACGGCGAGCGGAGGCTAGCCGATGATCATGGTGACCAGGCGTGCGATGAAGAGGATACCGGCCACGATCATAACCGGATGGATATCCTTGATCTTGCCCCGGACCAGCTTGAGGATGATCCAGGTCAGCATACCGAACATAATGCCGTTGGCGATAGAGTAGGTGAAGGGCATCATAATGATGGCTACGAAGCCGCCCAGTACGTCGGCCATGTCCCCCTCGAACTTCATCTTAAGCACCGAAGCCATCATCAGCAGGCCGACAATGACCAGCGCGGGCGCGGTGGCGAAGCCGGGAATGGCCAGGAAGATGGGGGAGAGGAAGAGGGCCACGATAAAGAGGGCCGCGGTGGTCAGGGCCGTCAGGCCGGTGCGGCCGCCCTGGGCCACGCCGGCCGAGGATTCCACATAGCTGGTGACGGTAGAGGTGCCTAGGATGGAACCGGCTACCGTACCGACGGCGTCGGCCATCAGGGCCCGGCCCGCCCGGGGGAGCTTGCCCTCCTTGTCCAGCATGCCGCCCTTGCTGGCCACGCCCACCAAGGTGCCGACCGTGTCAAACAGGTCCACAAAGAGGAAGGAGAAAACGATGACCGCGAAGTTGAAGAAGTTCTTGGCCACATAGGAGAAGTCGAACTTGAAGAAGGTGTCCCCCATGGAGGGAGGCAGGAAGGAATCGGCCGTGAAGGCGGGAATCAGGGAGTAGGCCTCGGCGGCGGGGTCCACCTGATACCAGCCGACGAGCTCTGCGCCGATTCCCAGCACCCAGGTGATGAGGATGCCCCAAAGAATCGCGCCCTTGACCTTGTAATACATCATGGCGCCGATAATCAGGATACCCACAAAGGCCAGCACGAACTGGGGCGTTTTGACGCTACCCAGGGCCACTAGGGTGGAAGGGTCTCCCACCACAATGCCGGCGCCCTTGAGGCCGACAATGGCGATAAACAGACCGATGCCGGCCGTAATACCGTATTTTAAGTTTTCCGGAATGGTGTTCACAAGGGTTTCACGGAAGCGGAAGAGGGAGAGAAGAATGAAGATGAGCCCTTCCACCAGAACGGCGGTTAAAGCGATCTTCCAGGGGTCGGTTACGCCCTGGCTGGCCAGTTCGCCGCAGACCGTAAAGGCAAAGTAGGCGTTGAGGCCCATACCGGAGGCCAGCGCGATAGGATAGTTGGCCAGCAGTCCCATAACGACCGTGGCGACGACGGCCGACAGGGCGGTAGCCGTGAAGACGGCGCCCTGGTTCATACCGGCGGCGGCCAGCATACTTGGGTTCACGGCCAGAATGTAGGCCATGGTCAGGAAGGTGGTGATACCGGCCATGATCTCGGTTTTGACGTTGGTACCGTTCTCCTTCAGCTTGAAGAGTTTGTCGAGCATTTCCTTTTCAACCTCCTAAAAACATTTTGCCGGCCGTTTGTTTTGACGGCCGGAGGGAACACCTACAGTATAAGAGGTCGGGGATTGTTTTTCAATCAATTGTTAACGAAATATGAATGATTTGTGGGGTTTGCTGAATTTTTCGTACGAAAAATAGCAAAAGCGATGGGTAAATTTTGGGGATTCGCTTTATATTTTCTTTTCTTTTTTCTTAGTAAGATAGAGGTTTCGCGGCAGATATCCTTTTCGGAATACTCCATTACTTGATCTAGTAGCGCGACCCATTCTTTTTTAAAGCGAAAAAAGAATGGGGAGAAAAACGCT
>JAAVYX010000165.1 GCA_022791355.1 Clostridiales bacterium
GAGGGCTTCGCAAAAATTTTGCTTTGCAAGACAAAGCATAGATTTTTCTGCGGCCCATCTAAGCGAACAGCCTTGGGCTGTTCTGGCGACCAGGGCGCAAAGCGCCTCTCTAGCGTCCCGGCGCCAAAGCGCCTCTCTAGCGTCCCGGCGCCAAAGCGCCTCTACCTGGAGGTCCCGGCGCTAACGAGCCTTTGGCTGCTTCCTGCAAGGAATGATGCTAGAGGTTTGGCCAGAGGCCAAACCGGGAACCTCTGTGAGGAGCGCTGGAGCCCCTCGCAAAACTTATGCTTTGTTAAGACAAAGCATAAGTTTTTCCCTGATTCGGCTTTGTATGTTTGGAAAATAAGGAGAGGGGCTTCAAATCGTAGAATTTTATCAGGGAACACCGGATTCTGTCATGGAACGGCTATGCAAGACAGTATCGATTTTTGACAGGTCATGGATCGGAAAATGCGCGCCTGCGTCAGACGAACAAATCCAACAATTAGAAAACATTTGCGGTCGGTACGGTTACAGTGTTCCAAAGGTATACCTTGACTACCTGAGGGCAATGGGAGAAAACGACGGCGGCTTGCTTGAAAGAGAATGGGACGGTTATATGGAGCCTAGCATCCATACGATTCTGGAGCTGTTTTGTGAGAAAGATTTTGATGCGAGAGAATATTTGCAACGGGGACTTCTTTTGTTTTCTTACCACTGAACAGACTCATATTGTTACTTGAGAGTCGGCAGGCCGGAGGACAACCCTGTGGTTACGGATAGGGAGAATCGCTGCTTTGCAGGGAGCTTTGAGAAGTACTTATTTTAGAAAGCGTTTGACATGTATCAAAAAATTCAAGCACAAGTCGTCGATTGGAACCTCTATCCATTCTTGTGATGCGATATGGAAAAAGTATAGATTTCTCTGCGACCTATCGAACGCTTGGTAAAAAATATGTAAAAACACATATTTGCCCGGGAAATAGAAGCCGTATGAAAGAACACCGGCCCGCTTACAGGAATAGAAAACAGGGGGAGAGAGCTCCCGCAAAGGAGATCGAAAAAACGCATGAAGAAAACGGGTGAAAACAAACAAAAGCAGGACGCAAACGAGCTGTCTCCCATGATGCAGCAGTATTATGAGATCAAGGCCCAGTATCCGGACAGCGTGCTTTTCTTCCGGCTGGGCGACTTTTATGAGATGTTTTTCGAGGACGCGGAGGAGATTTCGGAAAAGCTGGGCCTGCGTCTGACCGGCCGGGCCAGCGGCGCGGGCGAGCGGGCGCCCATGTGCGGCGTACCCTACCATTCCTGCGAGGCCTATCTACAGCGTCTGGTTTCCATGGGCTATAAAATCGCCATCTGCGAGCAGATGGAGGACCCGTCCCTGGCCAAGGGGCTGGTCAAGCGGCAGGTCATACGGGTGATTACTCCCGGCACCGTTTTGGAGGAAAAGATGCTGGAGGAGGATGTGAACAACTACCTCTGCACCGTCTGCCTGCGTGGAAGGACGGCCGGCCTCTGCTTCGTGGACGCCTCCACCGGCGCGCTGCATCTGACCGAGGTGACCGGTGACAAGCTGGAGCAGCGGATCATCAACACGGTCAGCCGGTTTATGCCCAGGGAGGTCCTGCTCAACGGCGAGGCGGGCAAGCTTTGCGAGCTTTCGCATTTTTTGAAGGAGAAGCTTTGCTGCCGGGCCGACTGTATGGACGAGCAGGTTTTTTCGGCCGCCGCGGCCGCCCAGATCATCGGCCGGCACTTTGGCGGCAAAACCCCGCAGGAGCTGGAGCTGCCGCCCGACGGGGCCGACACCGCCGCTTTGGGCTGCGCCATCCGTTATTTATACGATACCTGTAAAAACGGGCTGGACGGTATCCGTCATATCGACCGGTTTACCGACGCCGAATTTGTCCGTATGGATTTGACCGCCCGCCGGAATCTGGAGCTGCTGCAGACCATGCGAAACGGCGAGCGGCGGGGGTCCCTGCTCTGGGTGCTGGACAAAACCAAGACGGCCATGGGCAAGCGTCTGATCCGGGAATGGATCGAGCAGCCCCTTCTGCACCCGCCCCAGATCATCAAACGCTTGAACGCCGTGGAGGAGCTGGTAAACGCAACCGTTCTGCGGGAGGAGCTGATAAACCTCATGGCCGGTATACGGGATATGGAACGGCCCATGACCCGGGTGGTTTACGGCAGCGTGGACGGACGGGAGCTACGGAGCATCGCCGACACGATAGCCTGTCTGCCGCCCCTCAAAAAACAGCTGGGAGAAGCCCGGAGCCTTCTGCTCAAAACCCTCTGCGGACAGATCGACCCCTTGGAGGATATTCACGGACTGATTACCGCCTCCATCAGCGAGGACGCGCCCAACACCATCCGGGAGGGCGGCGTTATCAAAAAGGGCTACGACCCGGAAATCGACGCCCTGCGGGACGAGTATGAGAACAGCGGCGAGAGCATGGCCGGCATCGAGCTGCGGGAGCGGGAGCGCACCGGTATCCCCAAGCTGAAGGTGGGCTACAATAAGGTTTTCGGCTATTTCATTGAGGTATCCAATATACATAAGGACAAGGTGCCCGAGGATTACATCCGCAAGCAGACCCTGACCAACTGTGAGCGGTACATTACCCCCGAGCTCAAGCAGCTGGAGCAGCGGGTGCTGGGGGCGGAGGAAAAGCTCAAGCAGATGGAGTACGAGGCCTTCTGCCGGATCCGCGGCCAGGTGGCGGCGGCCCAGGAACGGTTTCAGCGGACGGCGGCGGCCGTGGCCGCCCTGGACGTGCTCTGCTCCTTCGCCCGGGCGGCGGCCGATAACGGCTACTGCCGGCCCAACGTAACCTTGGGGGAGAGCATCCGCATCGAGGGGGGACGGCATCCAGTGGTGGAGGCCATCAGCCGCAATCCCTTCGTCCCCAACGACACCCTGTTGGACGAGGAGGACAATCGCTGCGCCATCATCACCGGCCCCAATATGGCGGGTAAATCCACCTACATGCGGCAGGTGGCCCTGATCACCCTCATGGCCCAGATCGGCAGCTTCGTCCCGGCCTCGGCGGCCGACATCGGCGTTGTAGACGCCATCTATACCCGGGTGGGCGCGTCGGACGACCTGGCCGCCGGTCAGTCCACCTTCATGGTGGAAATGAGCGAGGTGGCCTTTATCCTAAAGGACGCCACCCGCCGCAGCCTTTTGATTCTCGACGAGATTGGCCGGGGCACCTCCACCTACGACGGTATGGCCATCGCCCGGGCGGTGCTGGAATACTGCGCGGACAAAAA
>JAAVYX010000166.1 GCA_022791355.1 Clostridiales bacterium
CATGAGCGCCGCGGTCGTCAGGTAGAGGCGCATGAGCGCCGCGGTCGTCAGAACGTCCGTACCCCCCTCTGCGTTCCTAGCGGAACGCCGGGGGAACCCCCGGCGAGGGTTATGTCAACATCCTTCGGAGAAAGATGTTGACTACCTGCGCCTTACGTGCCTAAGGATTTCGCGTCCTGCGGGACGCAGAACCCACCGCCTTTTCAAAAAGGCGGGCGAAAACCTTTTTATGCAGAATTTTCCCTTAAACGACTTTTTTGACAGCCTACGGTATCATTTAGCATCCGCTGGGCCATAGGTGCGGTATAATAACCGCTTTGCGCCTATTATACCAGTAAATCCTTTTTCTTACAACCGTTCTTTGCGACTTCCTTCCCTTTCCGCGAGCAGCGATACGGCTCTGGCCGCGCAGTCTACGGCGGCTGCGGTGTCTTCTGCGCGGGGATTATCCAGCCCGGCGGCCTCCCGCTCTTGGTTCCAGATCACATGCAGTACGCAGCCCGCCCGGTCGCCAAGGGCTGCGGCGGCTGTGAAGAGGGCGGCGCTTTCCATCTCAGAGGCCAGAACCCCCAGCCTTTTATAAGCTTCCCACTTTCCCATAAGCTCGCCGGCGACCGGCATACGGTCGGGATCGTGCTGGCCGTAAAAGGAGTCCTTTGCCTGCACCACCCCTATGTGCACCCGCCGGCCGGCTCCATTGGCGGCTTCGGCCAAGGCTGCGGTGACCGTAAAGTCGGCCGCCGCGGGGTATTCGATGGGCGCATAGTGCAGGGAGGTCCCCTCCTGCCGGACGGCGGCGGTGGCTACGACCAGGTCGCCGCCCTTCATGTTTAGCTGCATGGCCCCGCAGGTGCCGATGCGGATGAAGGTGCGCGCCCCCGCCATGTGCAGCTCCTCCACCGCAATGGCCGTCGACGGGCCGCCGATGCCGGTGGAGCAGACAAAGACCGGCTGTCCCGCCGCCTGCGCCGTCCAGACCGTGTACTCCCGGTTGGAGGTGAGAAACTGGGGATGATCCAGCCGGCGGGCGATGGCCTCCACCCGTCCCGGGTCGCCGGGCAGAATGGCGAAGGCCGCCCGGTAGACTGTGGGGTCAAAGCCCAGGTGGAAAAGCTTTTCAGCGTTTACCTGCATTGAATCCTACATCCTTCCTTGGTTTATTGTCATGTTTTTTAGGGAGCGGCATATTTACACTACCCGCTGTCTGCCATACATTTTATTCACTATAGCATAAAATACCGGTCAAAGAAACGACCTGTAGCAAATTCTTCAAAATAATGCGGAGAAAAGCAAAGAGCCGCAAGAAAGACGTTGCAATAAAGGCCGGCATGCGATAAAATAATACAATAATATTTTCCATACGGCCGTCGTTCTGCCGGCCGGCGGACAGACGAATATGGAACCAATACAGGCCGCGGCGGCAGCGGCAGAAGGATGTTAAAGGATGAATCGAAAAGAAGCAAGGGAACAGGCCTTTATCCTGGTTTTTGAAAAGAGCTTTCACGACGAGCCGGTCCCCGAACTCATCGAGGCGGCCCGGGAGGGCCGGGAGCTGGAGCAGGACGCTTTTATGGAGGAAGCGGCGTCCGGCGTTTTCGCGCATTTGGAGGAGATCGACGGGATGATCGCTGAAAATCTGACCGGCTGGAAGCTGGAGCGGCTGTCCCGCGTGGCGCTGGCCGTTTTGCGGCTGGCCGTATACGAGATGGTCTACAGGGAGGATATCCCGGTAAGCGTATCCATCAACGAGGCGGTGGAGCTGGCCAAGCGGTTCGCCACGAAGGAGGACGCCTCCTACGTCAACGGCGTGCTGGGATCGGCGGCCCGAAGCCGCGGGCTGGAGCCGGAGGAGCCGGGACCGGCTCCCGACGGGGAATCGGCTCAATGAGCTGTTTTCTGGGAATTGATTCCAGCAACTACACCTCCTCCGCCGCCCTTTACCGGACGGGGGAGGGGATTCTGGCCAACTGTAAACAGCTCTTGCCGGTGAAGACGGGAGAGTTGGGCCTGCGGCAGAGCGACGCGGTTTTCCACCATGTCAAAAACCTGCCGGGCATGGTCGAAGAGGCGGTACGGTTGGGCCGGGAAGCCTGCGGAAAGAACTTTCATCTGTCCGGCGTGGGCGTGTCGGTGCGGCCCAGGGACGCGCAGGGCAGCTATATGCCCTGTTTTCTGGCCGGTCAGGCGCTGGCGCGAAGCGCAGCCGCAGCTTTGGGGGCGCCGCTGTATACCTTTTCCCATCAGGCTGGCCACATTGCGGCCGCCCTCTATTCGGCCGGGCGCATGGAGCTGATAAACCGTACCTTTCTGGCCTTTCACGTTTCCGGCGGCACCACCGAGGCGGTGCTGACCGAGCCGGATGAGGAGCGGACTTTTCGTTGTACCCTTGTCGCCCGGTCCCTGGATTTGAAGGCGGGGCAGGCCATAGACCGGGTGGGCGGTATGCTGGGGCTGCCCTTTCCGGCCGGTCCCCATTTGGAAAGGCTGGCCGGGGAGGGGGAAAGTCCTCTGGGGGTTAAGCCCACCCTGCGGGGGGCCGACTGCTGCCTGTCCGGTCTGGAAAACCAGAGCCGCCGTCTGCTGGAGCAGGGAACCCGGCCGGCCGACGTGGCCCGGTTCGCCCTGGAATCGGTCTGCGCCGCGCTGGACGGTATGACCGCGGCCCTGCGAAAGGAATACGGTCCGCTGCCCTTGGTATTCGCCGGCGGGGTGACCGCCAACGGCCTGATCCGCCGGCGGCTGACCGAAAAATACGGCGCGTCCTTCGCCCAGCCGGCCTACTCGGCCGATAATGCCGCCGGTATCGCCCTGCTGGCCTGTCTGCGAAGGGAGCGTACAAGTTAGGAGGCGCTATGGAGGCCTTATGTCTGAACAATTGGTTGTAACCGTATCCCAGCTCAACCGGTATGTGCGCTCTATGCTGGAAAACGATCCCCGCCTGAGCTGTCTCTATGTGACGGGGGAAATCTCCAACTTCAAGGACCACTACCAGAGCGGACATTTTTACTTTTCCTTAAAGGACGAGGGCGGGCTGATCCGCAGCGTCATGTTCCGTTCGGCCGCCGCGCGGCTGCGCTTTCGGCCGGAAAACGGCATGAAGGTGGTCTGTCGGGGCAGGATATCCCTTTACGAGAAGGACGGGCAGTATCAGTTTTACGCCGAGGACATGCAGCCCGACGGGGCCGGCAGTCTGGCCGTAGCCTTTGAGCAGATCAAGGCGCGGCTGGCCGCCGAGGGATTGTTTGCCGCCGAACGCAAGCGTCCCCTTCCCAAATACCCCAAGCGTATTGCCGTCGTCACCTCTGAAACCGGCGCGGCGGTGCGGGACGTTTTCAGTATTCTAGGGCGCCGCTGTCCCTCTGTGGAGATTCTCTTTTGTCCCGTCTTGGTGCAGGGAGAGTCGGCCGCGCCCTCTATGATCGACGCGCTGACCCGGGTCAACCGGCTGGGTACGGCCGATTGTATCATCCTGGGACGGGGCGGCGGCTCGGCCGAGGATCTATGGGCCTTCAACGACGAGGACCTGGCCCGGGCGGTGGCCGCCTCGGCCATTCCGGTCATATCCGCCGTGGGGCATGAAACCGATTTTACCATCTGCGACTTTGCCGCCGACCTTAGAGCGCCCACGCCCTCCGCCGCGGCCGAGCTGGCCGTGCCCGACAGGGAAGAACTGCGCCAGCGTATACGGCAGGCGCGGGGCAAGCTGCACCGGGATATGACCCGCCGGCTGCAAACGGCGGAAAACCGTCTGCGGACGGCGGCCGACCGTCCGGCGCTGCGAGCGCCGTCTTTTCTGCTGGACCAGCTGGAGCAGCGTCTGGACGGGACCCGCCGGCAGCTGGAGGCCGGGTACCGGCAGCGGCTGACCGGTCTGCATAACCGGTTTGCCGCGAAAGCCGCCGCGCTGGAGGCCATGAGTCCTCTCAAGGTGCTGGCCAGAGGCTACGCCGTGGCGCGCAAGGAGGGCCGGCCTCTGCGGTCGGCCACAGAGGCTGACGTCGGCGATCCGGTGGAGGTACAGCTGGCCGCCGGCCGGCTGCGCTGCCGGGTGGAAGGGATCGATTGCTCGCCTGTAAAGAACCAATAGATCGGCCGCCGGCCTTAGGAGCTGACAAGGGTGAGAACAAGCCTCCTCCCCGAATGAGTATAAGACCAGCCGGTAATCGATCATGCGACAGCTCTTTACACGCTCTAGCAGGCAGGCGCTTTTCCATCCGGGGGATTCCAGGCCCAAACATTCTGTGGGGCCGTTTTCCCCTGCTGATCAAGGACAATATAAAAAGAACATCCGGTCTCCATGTGGAGCCGGATGTTCTTTTTATATTCTGTTTTTACGGGGGTGATCGGCGGCGGGAGAGACTTTAAAGCGCGCCTTATAGCTGCGGTAGAAGCTGGAATAATCCTTCCAGCCGCTGGCGGCGGCGGCCTCTCCGGCAGGCATGCCGTCCTGTATATACTGCCGGGCCAAAAGCAGTCGTTTAATGATGGTATATTCCCATATCGTAGAGCCGGTGACCTGCTTGAATTGGTTGTTCAGGTGAATTTTACTGGTGAAGAAGTGCTCGGCCAGGGTATCCAGCGTAAACTCCTCGCAGAGGTGGCTGTTGATATACTGTACCAGCTGCCCTGCGATATCCTCCGCGCCGCTGCGCTGGGGCAGGGGACGGTTGATTTCCGCGCTGAAGCATTGGTAAATTTCAAATAATACCGGACAAAGCCGCGAGATGGTCAGCATCCGTTTTTGCTCCTCTCCGGCCGCGCGGCCCTGGAGCGCTAAAGTATTCAGACAGGCGTGGACCAGCTCCTTGTTCAAATCGTCCGGCTTGTATAGATTGCGCTGGCCCGACGGCCGGTCCACAAAGGCGGCGGTCAAGCGCCCCTGGGGGTCGATGGACTTGAAAAGGCCGGGATGAAAATTGATGGTGAGCCGCTCGTAAGGAATGTCGTGCCGGATATGGGGGTGATGGGTTTCGCCCGCCCGCATGAGGAGAATACAGCCCGGATAAAGATGATAGGTGTTGGCCTCTACCGAGTAGCTGCCGCGGCCGGCTATAAAGTAGTAGAGCTCGTGAGAGGTGTGAGCATGCATGGGAAAGTCCTTTTGCTGCGGGCTTTCGTCCCGCAGATGATGAATATATAAATCGGATGAAATGTATCGGAAAAAAGCCGGCATGTCTGCACCCCTTTCTATAATACCAGTATAGCAGACCAAAATATTTTTACAATATAAAGTTATATATTATCCTTGAAAATTTATAGTTTTACAAATAATTTCGGTTTATGGGAGCGGAGATTGTATATTGCACATTCGTGTACTTTTCTTTTTTTGATTGGCTGAGATAGAGGTTTCGTGCCAGGCGTCCTATCTCTCTTTCTCCAATACCTGATCGCGAGGCGCGATATACTTTTCTTTGCGCAAAGAAAAGTATACAATTTTTCATTGACAGTCAAGGCGTCATATAGCTTAATTTAATAAGCATATACATTAACGATAATGCAATCGGAGGATATGGAGATGGGTCAAACCAACAACCGACGCTGCGCCGTTCAGGTGCGGCCGCAGGTCAAAAAGGGAGAAATCAGTCCCTGGCTGTACGGGGCCTGTATGGAGGACGTAAACCACGAGCTGTACGGGGGAATCTGGTCCCAGATGATCTTCGGCGAAAGCTTCGCCGAGCCGGCCGAGGCCGTCATACCCGAGGGCTTCACCGCCGCCGGCGGCTTCTGGAGGACCGAGCCGGACGGGCAGGACGGCAACCTCCTGGTGTCCGACGAGCAGAACGACGGTCCTAAAATGGTGCTGGAGGGTACGGAATGTACCGCCGGACGGGTCTCGGCCGACATGTATTGGGAGGGCGAGGGTCCCAACGGCTTTGTCATCAAGACCAGCAACGTCCGGGAAGGGGCGAATAACTTCATCGGCTACGAGGTGGGCCTGTACAGCGAGGGAATTCTCCGTCTGGCCAAGCACGAAAACGATTTTCAGCTGATTGCCGACTATCCCTGTCAGGCATTTGAGAAGGAATGGGTCAACCTAGCGGTGGAGATGACCGAGGATACCATGACCGTCTTTATCAACGGTCGGGAAGCCGTCCGGTATACCGACCCTCATCCCATCCGAGAGGGCGGGGTCAGCCTGCGGGCCTGGAACGCCAACATCAAATACCGCAACATTCGTTTCCAACGGGCCGGGGAAGAGGAGCGGCCCATCGAGATTCCGGCCTTTACCTATAAGACCCAGCTAGTCCTGCCCTGGCGGGAGACCCTGCGGGGAACGGCCCAGGGCAAAACCGTTTTCGTTACGGAAAATCCCTATAAGGGCAAGCAGAGCCAGCGGATATCCTTCCTGTCCGGCGAGGGGGCCTTTGGTATCAACAATATGGGCCTCAACCGTATGGGGATGAACTTTGTGGCGGGCAAGCCCTACGAGGGCTATCTCTACGCCCGCTCCAAGACCCCCGCCGTCCTCTACGTCGTCATGGAGAGCGCAGACGGCGGGCGGCGTTACGCCGAGCAGGCTTTGGAGATAGGGGCCGGGGACTTTGCCAAGTATCCCTTCCAGCTCACCCCCGGCCGGTCCGACACGGCCGGCCGCCTTTCCATCGAGCTGCGCGGAGCCGGCGAGGTGGATCTGGGCTACGTCTTTATGCAGCCGGGGGAGTGGGGCCGCTTCAAGGGCTTGCAGGTGCGCCGGGACGTGGCCGAAAAGCTCATCGAGCAAAAGGCGCGGGTCCTGCGCTTCGGCGGCTGTATGGCCAACGCCACGGAGTATAAGTGGAAGCGGATGCTGGGCGCGCCCGAGACCCGGCCGCCCTTCAAATCCTGGTGGTATCCCTGGGGCTCCCACGGCTTCGGCGTCGTGGAATTTCTGGAGCTCTGCGAGGCCTTGGACGTCCCCGCCGTGCCCGACTTCAACAGCTACGAGACCCCCGAGGACATGGCCGACTTTATCGATTTCGCCACCGGTACCGACCCGGGAAATCCCTGGGTGCAAAAGCGGATCGAGATGGGTCATCCGGCCCCCTTCAAGCTGCCCTTTATCCAGTTCGGCAACGAGGAAAAGGTCAACGAGGCTTACGCCGCCCGGTTCATGGCCATGGCTCCCGGCGTGTGGGCCAAATCCAAGGACGTGATCCTGATCGTGGGGGACTTTGACTATAAGGATCCCATCACCGACCCTTATCATCTGACCAATACCGCCGGCGGCATCACCACGTTGGCTCCCCACAAGGCCATGCTGGAGCTGGCCAAGGCGAACGGCCGGGAAATCTGGTTTGATATACATATCTGGAGCGGCCGCCCCAAGGACCCGGTTAACTTCATGGACGTGGCCGTCACCCTTTACGACCAGCTGCAAAGCCTCTGTCCCGGCGCAAGATTCCGCCTGCCCTGCTTTGAGCTCAACGCCAACGAGCACGATCTGTACCGGGCTCTGTCCAACGCCTACGCCGTCAACCGGGGCGAGCGTCTGGGCTACATTTTCCCCATCATCACCTCGGCCAACGCCTTGCAGGTGGACGGCCAGAACGACAACGGCTGGGATCAGGGCTTATTGTTTATGGACAGCTCCAAGGCCTGGCTCCAGCCTCCGGGATACGTCACCCAAATGGCGGCCGCCGCCCACCTGCCCGTCCTTTCCGACTGGACGGTGGAGGGCGACGCGGAGGAGCTGGATATCACCGCCGCCGCCAGCGAGGACGGACGGTCGGCCGCCGTCAAGCTGGTCAACCTGGCGGGCGACGGCCGGGAGGTAACCATTACGCTGGAGGGTCAGACCGGCGACCGGCAGGCCACGGTCACCGTCCTGACCGCGGACCCGCTGGACGTCAATACCGCCCGGGAGCCCGACCGGGTAAAGCCGGCCTCCCGTACCGAGGTCTTGCCCGTACAGGGCCTGGCCCTGGAAATCCCCGCCTATTCCTATGTGACGGTGGTGATCGTCTAGCTTGTGTTTTAAGAACCGGTATTCACAACCGTTGAAGGCTGTCCCCGCAGTCTTTTTTCCGTCATACTGCGTCCATTTTTCTTGTTTGCCGGAAAAAATCCTCGCCAATCCAGCAGCCCTCGGCTATGCATACAGGTTCTAACTCCAAAAAATTTGCTCGGGACCATCAGGCGAACGGCCGGTGCAGGGACGCCAGAACGATCAAAAGCCGTTCGCTTAGACGGGCTGTACGCGCTTTTGACGTTTTAAAACCCGCTTTTATAACAGAGCCGTTCCAAGGAGCGGCTCTTTTTCAGCGATATAGCATAGCCGCAGATGGCCCTATGCTTCATATGCTATGCACATAGCATCATATCTGCGGTCTATTATTGGAATATTTGTAGAAATAACCCGAATCCCCTTGACCGGAATGCAAATGTATGTTACAGTATCATTAACGATAACGTTAACGATAACGTTAATAGGAGCGTTTGCGTTTGAGAGCTGCATCTGCATGATAAGAATGGAGGCATATGGAAGATGATGAGAAAGCTACGGAGACTGCGTGCGCTGATCGGTTCGGTATTGGCCCTGTCGGTGGCGGCGGTTTCGCTGCCCACGGCCTTGGCGGCCGACGGGCCGGGCGAGGGCCTGTGGGCCGAGTATTACAGCGGCCGGGAATTTGATACCTATGTGACCGGCGTGCCGGAGGCGACGGTGGACCATGTGTGGACAGACGGCAATCTGCCCGCCGGATTGGACGGCGTGGAGAATTTCTCCTGTATCTGGAACGGCCGGATCAAGGCCAATGAAGCCGGCGCGTATACCATCTACAGCAATGTGGACGACGGCGCCAAGGTGTACATCGACGGCCGGCTGGTCATTTACGACGCCGGTCCCCATACGCCGGAGGAGCGTTCGGTCACTCTGAGCTGGGAGGCGGACAGCTACCACGCCCTGCGCATCGAGTATTATAACGGCGACTTGGGAGGAACCATGCAGTTAAGCTGGTCTACGCCCTCCAAAGCTAAAGAAATCATCCCCACCGCCAGCCTGTATTGTGCGGATAAGGCGGCGACAGACTGGGTGATCAGCAAGAATACCATCGCGGCCCGGGCCCATATCTATTGGGACGATTCGGCCAACTATGAAATCGTGGTGGAGAGTTACGACCAGGACGGGCAGAGAACCGACAGCGTCCGCACCGTCCGGCCCCGCAATCACGCCGCGGTCTGGACCTCCGACAGTCTGCCCTATTCCGAGGGCATGACCTACCGGGCCTATGTGGCTTCGCCGGACGGGGAGAAAATTTCGGACGATGCCGAAAAGCTTTACGGGGTGGACGCTTATCTTGATGTAAATCCCGCCGATGTGACCGGCCAGGTCAGCCCCTATCTCTACGGGGCCTGTATGGAAGACGTAAACCACGAGCTGTACGGCGGTATCTGGTCCCAAATGGTCTACGGCGAAAGCTTCGCCGAGCCGGCCGCCGGGTCGGTAGACGGCTTTACAACGGCGGGCGGCGACTGGAAAACCCAGGAGCTGGAGGGAGAAACCCTCCTTACCGTGGCCCGGCAGGACGGCGGCCCCAAAATGGTGCTGGACAATACCGATTGTGAGAGCGGCATGTTCTCGGCCGACGTTTGGTTCGAGGGGGAGGGCCCGGTGGGCTTTATCGTCAAGACCAGCAAGGCCGGTCCCGGCGCAGATAACTTTTACGGCTACGAGGTGGGCCTGCAAAGCGGTTCGGTCAAGGTGGCCCGTCACGAAAACAACTACGACGGGAACAGCGCCGTTTCCTATTCCTGTTCCGCCGCTCCCGGCAAATGGGTCAATCTAAAAGTGGAGACCACCAGAGATAATATCGCCGTGTATGTGGACGGCGTGAAGGCGGGGGATTACGCCGCGGCCGCCTCGGTCACCGCTGGCGCCATGGCCTTCCGAGCCTGGAACGGCGCGGGCAAATATAAGAATATCCAGTTCCAAAAGAGCGGGGAGGCTCTGCAAAATATCCCGGTTCCCGTATTCGACCGGGCGGTCAGCGGCATGTGGAGCGCGGTCTCCCGCGGCACGGCCCGGGGTAGGTGGACCATTGACAAAACCGACCCCTACACCAAGACCAAGCTTTCTTCCGGAGCCCAAAGCCAGCGGATTACCTTCCTGTCGGGGGAGGGGGCCGTGGGGGTAAACAACATGGGCCTGAACCGCAAGGGCATGAGCTTTGAGAAGGACAGGGAATACGAGGGCTATCTTTACGCCCGTTCCCAGGACGGGGCGGAAGCCTATGTGGTACTGGAAAGCGCCGACGGAACCAGTAAGTACGCCGAGACCAAGCTGGATGTAGAGGCCGGCGGCGGCTGGAAGAAGTACGCTTTTACCCTTACCTCCGATACCAAGGACGCGGCCGGCCGTATGACGGTGGAGCTGCGGGGAGCCGGTACGGTCGACCTGGGCTACGCCTTTTTGCAGCCCGGCGAATGGGGCCGGTACAAGGGCCTGCCGGTACGCCGGGACGTAGGGGAGAAGCTGGAGGAACAGAACCTGAGCATCCTGCGGTTCGGCGGCTGTATGGCCAACGCCGGGGACTATAAGTGGAAATCCATGCTGGGCGCGCCCGAGGACCGGCCGACCTACAAGGGCTGGTGGTACGACTATTCCTCCTTCGGCTTCGGCATCATCGAGTTTCTGGACCTCTGCGAGGCCCTGGGCGTTGTGGGCGTGCCCGACTTCAACAGCTACGAGACGGCTCAGGATATGGCCGATTTCATGGACTTCGCCACCGGCACGGACGAAAACAACGAATGGGTCAAACGCCGTATGGACATGGGCCATCCCGAACCCTACAAGCTGCCTTTTTTACAGTTCGGCAACGAGGAGCGGGTGGACATGAGCTACGCCGGCCGCTTCAACGCCGTGGCCCCCTCTATCTGGGAGAAGGACGAGTCGGTCATCCTCATCGTGGGCGACTTCGGCTACGGCGATATCATCACCGACCCGAACCATGTGACCAATACTGCCTCAGGCATCACCAATCTGGACGCCCATAAGTCTATGCTGGAGCTGGCCAAGGCCAACGGCCGCACCGTTTATTTCGACGTCCACATCTGGACCGATACCCCCGCCGCCTGCGCCGGCTTTGTGGAGGTGCATCAAAGCCTGTACGACGCGCTGCATCAGGTCTGCCCGGGTACGGATACCAAGCTGGTCATCTTCGAGTACAACGCCTGGATCCACGAGTTTAACCGCGCTCTGGGCAACGCCTTCGCCACCATCGAGGCCGAGAAGCACAGCGACCTTTTCGCCATCACCTGTTCGGCCAATTCCTTACAGGTGGACGGTCATAACGACAACGGCTGGAATCAGGGCCTGGTCTTTATGAATAACGATTCGGCCTGGCTCCAGCCCCCGGCCTACGTCACCCAGATGGGCCATAACGCCTACCAGCCCAACCTGGTGGACGCCCGGCTGGACCGGGAAATCCCCGATATGAATTACGCGGCCGGCCGCAGCGACGGCGGCAAGGTTTTGACCCTCCGGTTCATGAACAACACAGCAAAGGAAATCGGCCTGTCTACCGTCATTCCGGGCTTCACCGGCGATACCAACAGGGTGACCTTTACCAATCTGACCGCCGATAAGGTCACCGACACCAACACGGCGGAAAATCCCGATAAGGTAAAGCCTTTGACTTGGACGGTGGAAAACGGCGTGCGCAATAACCGGCTGCTTATCACCCTGGCGCCCAAGTCCTACACAGTGGTGCGGATTGAAAAGGACTCCGAACCCGCTGGTCAGACCTTGACGGAAGCCAAGTCCGCGGCCGAGAAGGCTGTCGCGTCGGTGGCCGTTTCTAACGATACCACGGCCGGCGATTATCTAAAGGCCGTCCAGGCCGTCCTGACCAACGGCGATATCCAGGTAAGCTGGAGCCAGGTCTTTGCCAAGACCCCGGCCACTAGCCAGTCGGCCGGTTCCATCACCGGAACCATCGCCTTACAGCTGGGCGACGAAAAGGCCGATGTCGAAATAGACGCTGTCATCGACCGACTGGACAATCCCGTGATCCTGCCTGGCGATATGGACGGCAGCGGCGAGGTAACGATACAGGATGTGATGGAGGCCTGCAAGGTGCTGGCCCGCCAGTCGGCCGGTAAGGCTCCCACGGAAGACGAGATGCTGCGGGGCAATTTGGACGGCGACGATACGTTCAGCATTGGCGACGTGATGGAAATCTGTAAGATTCTGGCGCGTAAGGCGTAATATAATAAACGCGATAATCTGGCGTCCTCTGGAAAGATTGCCGTCCGTGCCGCTCTATCTATGATAGCCATGTTCCGCCAGAAATGGCGCTGTAAGCTCCCATAGGCCGTTAGCCGTTATTTATTCGGTTTATTTTTTCAGAGATATATTTTGGCATAACCGACACGCTTTTGGACACTTCGCTTGTAAATGAGGTAAACAGTGCGCTTTCGGCGGCGTCTACCAGCGTTTCGTTGCTGCTCCGGCGCTGTTCCAACACCTGTTCAAATTTGTGCTGTATGTCATTTTTATGCCGTGCTTTTTCCCGAATGGCCTGTGCAACGTCAGCTCCGAAAGTCCCGAAAATCTGATCCGACATGCCGATGATCCCTTGGAACTGTTCCAGCCGTTTTCGAGCGATTTCCAATGTACGGACGTCGCCATAGTTATTTTTTTCAAGGAAGGGATAGTACGATCACGTCATTTTCCTGCTCCTGCAATCGCCCTTGGGCCGGAAATAGACGCTTGCTTTTTTGTTGGATTCAAGGCGTTTTGCGTTACCCTGTTTTTCAATTCTTCAATCAGTACCAGAGACACAGCAACACAAACGGTAAAATGTACTGTAAAATGCACTCTCTAAAAAAGTGGTTGACAAGAAGAATAAGCGGTGCTATAATAAGCAAGCTTAATTATGCGAGTGTGCTGGAACAGGCAGACAGGCACGTTTGAGG
>JAAVYX010000167.1 GCA_022791355.1 Clostridiales bacterium
CGGATTTCCTCTAAAACCTGTCGAAAAGGTTTCCCTTTGGCGCGTCTTTTGCGTCCTTTTCTTTGCGCAAAGAAAAGGACGTCGCGCCTCGCGAGAGGTAATAGAGAAATATGAAAAGCTTATCTGGCGCGAAACCTCCCGCTAATCTAAAAAGAAACAAGGAAATCTGCCGCGAAACCTCAATCTAATCCAAAAAAGAAAAAATTTACCACCCGTCGACGCCCGCCCGCTGGAGCGCGCCCAAGGTCTTGACGCGCAGACGGTCGTAGTCCTTTTCCAGGGTGCGGATAAGCTCCTTGACCTTCTGCCGGTCGGTGACCCCGTCGGCCGGACAGGCGCTCTTTACCACCGGCAGCCGCCGTTTCCGGCTGGCCCGGATCACGTCCCGCTCAAAAGCCAGCGCCATGGGCCGGATCATAGTCAAATCCTTGCGGGAAAGATAGGTCACCGGCTGGAAACAGCCGATGCGGCCGCCGTTGAAAAGATTCAGGTAAAAGGTCTCCACCGCGTCGTCCATGTGGTGGCCCAGGGCGATTTTGTTGCAGGAAAGGGCCTTGGCCGTATCGTGCAGGGCCCCCCGGCGCATACGGGCGCAGAGGCTGCACGGGTTCTCCTCCTTACGGGTTTCAAAAATAAGGGGGCCGATGCCGGTTTCCTTGACCGTATACCGCACCCGCAGCCGGCGGCAGAGCTCCCGAAGCTCCCCGTAGCCGGCCCCGCCGAAGCCCATGTCCAGGGTTACGGCCTCCAGATCGTAGGGTACGGGATAGTACCGCCGCATCTCGCACAGGGCGGCCAGCAGGGTCACCGAGTCCTTGCCGCCGGACACCCCCACCGCAATCCGGTCCCCCGGCTGTATCATATTATATTTCTCCATAGCCGACCGCATGACGCTCATAAGCTTCTGCACGGCTTTCATCCCCCTTCCCGGTCCGCCGTCTCCGTCCGTCCACGGCCTCGGCCTTGCCGCCTTACATTTTTATGTATTGTAGCACATGGAGCCGCAAAAGGGAATCCCGGCTAAATGAATTGCGAAAATCACAAAAGAGAAAACAGGAGATATCGAAAGAAAATAAGAGATATCAGAAGATTGACTTCCGCCGATTAAAAAATTGGCAATTGGGTGTTGACAGGATGAACGGCCTGTGTTATGATAACAAGCGTCTCATGAAAAGGAATAAGAATTAGAGATACAGGAGGTTACGAATTATGTCCACTTACATGGCTAAAGCCAGCGATATCCAGCGCAAGTGGTATGTGATCGACGCTGCCGGCAAACGGCTGGGCCGCGTGGCCGCCGTCGCCGCCAATATTCTGCGCGGCAAGGTCAAGCCCGAGTTCACCCCCCACGTCGATTGCGGCGATCATGTCGTCATCATCAACGCCGACAAGATCGAGCTGACCGGCAATAAGCTGGAGAAGAAGTACTACCGTCATCACACCGGGTACATCGGCCACCTCAAGGAGGTCAAGTACGCCACTTTGATGAAGACCCGCCCCCAGATGGCCGTGGAGCTGGCTGTCAAGGGCATGGTGCCCGACACCACCATCGGCCGCAAGGCGCTGACCCGGCTCCACGTTTATAAGGGAACCGAGCACAAGCACGCCGCGCAAAAGCCCGAGACTTTGGCGCTTTAATCGAAGGGAGGCAGCTGATTATGTACGAAAGCAAACCGCATTTCTATGGCACCGGCCGCCGCAAGAGCTCTGTCGCCCGCGTTCGGGTGTACAACGGCAGCGGCGCTATCACCATCAACGGCCGCGATATCAATGATTATTTCGGTCTGGAGACCTTGAAGCTGATCGTTCGCCAGCCCCTGAATCTGACTGGCACCGCCGATAAGTTCGACATTGTCTGCCGGGTGGCCGGCGGCGGCGTTACCGGCCAGGCCGGCGCCATCCGTCACGGCATCGCCCGCGCCCTGCTGCAGTTCGACGAGAGCCTGCGGCCCGCTTTGAAGAAGGCCGGCCTGCTGACCCGCGACCCCAGAATGAAGGAGCGGAAGAAATACGGTCTCAAGGCCGCCCGTCGCGCTCCCCAGTTCTCCAAGAGATAGTTTTTGTCTTTTAAAAAAGGATGTCTTTCGGCTGAAAGACATCCTTTTTTACTGCTTTTGCTTCTTTTGCCGCCGTTTTACCAGAACCATGCAAAGAACGGCGCAGACGGCCGCCGGTACCGATACCAGCAGCAGAATCGTCAGAACCGACGCAGTATTTATTAAGTACATTCTGGATCATGTAGCCATGTCTTTTTGAATGAAACGCTCTGAATACTGCCCTGTTCTATCTTTATGAGAAACTTGTTCTCGAATATATGTATTCCATGTATACAGTATCGTTTATATAGAGACAAACCCGCGCACATTGTAAACTACATTAAAATATACGGTTTACAATACGCGCGGTTTGTGTTATCCTGTTGAGGTGGGAGGAACCAAAACATGCCAGTCAAAAACGAAATCATTCGGATTTTGGAGCAAAACCGAGATAAGGCCGTATCGGGACAGCAGCTGGCCGAGGCGTTGGGGGTGTCCCGGGCGGCGGTCTGGAAGGCGGTCAAGGCGCTGGAGGGAGAAGGATACGCCATACAGGCCACCCAAAACAAGGGCTATCGCCTGCGGCCGGAAAGCGACGCGATTTCCGAGGAGGGCATACGGGCCTTTCTGCCCGAGGACTGGAGGGGATATCCCGTCCAGGCGCTGGGGCAGGTGGACTCTACCAACCTCTACGCCCGCCGCTTTTGCACAGGGGACGGCCCGGCCGCGGCCTTGGTGGCGGCCGACTGTCAAACCAAGGGACGAGGACGGCTGGGCAAGGCTTTCTATTCGCCGGCGGGAACGGGGGTTTACATGAGCCTGCTGCTCCGGGTAGACCAGCCCTTACAGGACTTTCTTCTGGTGACCCTGGCCGCCGCCGTAGCGGTAACCCGCACGCTGGGCCGGTATGCCGACGTTAAGCCCGCCATCAAATGGGTAAACGACGTATACGTGGGGGAAAAGAAGGTCTGCGGTATCCTGACCGAGGCGGTCAGTGATTTTGAAAGCGGGATGCTGGAGGCGGCCATCGTGGGGGTGGGAATCAACGTCCGCCCCGCCCGGTTTCCAGAGGAGCTGGAGGACGTGGCCGGCCCGGTGCCCGGCCTGCGGGTCTCCCGCAACCGGCTGATCGCTGAAATCGCCCGGGAGATTTACGCCCTGTCCCGGGACCTGAAGGCCCCCGCCCTCCTGGCCGCCTACCGGGCGGATTCTATGGTACTGGGCCGCCAGGTCGCCTTCCGGCTGGACGGGCGGGAGCGGACCGGCCGCGCCGTGGATATCGGGCCGGACGGCAGTCTCCTGGTGGAAACAGATAACGGTCCCGTAACCCTAAAGGCCGGCGAAATCTCGGTGCGTCCCCTCTCCGGCGGCGACTGCCGGTAAAAGGCCTTGGGCGGCGAACGGCTGCCCGCAGAAAAACGCTCACGAATTTTCAGCGGGACTTGCCCGTCTCTCTCCTGCGTTCCGACCTTGCGTTGGCGCTCCCTCCGGGTCCTGGCCCGTCCTTTGGCCTGTTCCGCGGTTGGAAAACGAGGACAAAAGGACCGCGGCTCAAAATACGAAGCTGCGCGCGGCGGGCCTCGCTGAATAGGGAGCCTATATGGGCGCGTTCCTGTCCTTTGTTTCAGGGGGCTGCGTCCTGCGGGACCCAGACGGGAACTTTGTTGCACACGGCTTGACCGTCTGATGCGCCGTCGCCCGGCATGGCCCAAGCCGCATCGACGCCCCCAAAAGGCGGGAGAAAATTTGATACGCATTCATATTTTTCTACAGGCGGAAATCCGCCTTTGCCCCTTCATCCGGATACTCCTTGATAAACTGGCGAATCCTTTCCTCCCAAAGAAGGGATGACAGCCATGGAACAAATCAATACGGCTACGGCCAAGCCCCGCATGAGCACCTATACGCTGGTGCTTTGCAGCCTGTTCACCGCCCTGGTGGCGGTGAGCGCGTTCATTCAAATACCGGTTCCCTATATGGATTATTTCACCCTACAGTTCGGCGTGGTGCTGCTGGCCGGTATGCTTTTAGGCCCCAAATACGGTCCCCTTTCGGTGGCGGTTTACGTGCTGCTGGGGCTTATTGGCCTGCCTATCTTTGCCGCGGGCGGCGGTTTCTCCTATGTGCTGCGGCCTAGCTTCGGCTATCTGCTGGGCTTTATCGCCGCCGCCTTTGTAACCGGCCTTGTCTGCCAGAGCGGGAAACCCGGCTTTGTCCGTTACCTGCTGGGCGCTCTGGCCGGTTTTGGCGTCACCTACCTTATCGGCCTTACCTACAAATACTGTATCCTCAATTTCTACCTGCACACCCCGGCTACCTGGCTGGTAGTGCTGGCCGCCTGCTTCCCGCTGGACATGCCGGGGGATTTGCTGCTCTGCGTCCTTTCCGCTCTGATCGGCCCCCGGTTTTATAAGTGGACGGCCCGCAAAGGGAGGGGCTAGCCATGGAGCGGCATACGCTTACGTATTGTACCGAAAAGGTTCTGGCCGGAGAGTCCTTGGACCGGGAGGAAGCCCTGGCCCTCTGGCCGGCCGGGCTGGAACCCCTCTGCCGGGCCGCCGACGAGATACGCCGCCGTTTCTGCGGCAGTCGGTTCGACCTGTGCGCCATCGTCAACGGAAAGAGCGGGCGGTGCGGGGAGGACTGTAAATTCTGCGCCCAGTCGGCCTGTTATGGCGGTCATCCAGAAGCCTACGAGCTGCTGGATACCGAGCGGATTCTGCGGGAGGCGGTCTATAACGCCGACAGGGGCGTGCTACGCTTCGCCGTGGTGACCTCGGGCCGGCGGCTGACCGACGAGGAGGTGGACCGGCTCTGCGAAAGCTACCGGGCGATAGGGGCGCGTACAGGACTCTTCCTCTGCGCCTCCTGCGGCCTGCTCACCGCCGGTCAGTTCGCCCGGCTGCGGGCTGCCGGGGTCAGCCGGTATCATAACAATCTGGAGACCTCCCGGCGGTATTTCCCCGCCGTCTGCTCCACCCATACCTACGACCAGAAGCTGTATACCATCCAGGCGGCCCGGGAGGCGGGCTTACAGGTTTGCAGCGGCGGTATTATCGGTATGGGGGAAACCCCCGCCGACCGGATCGATTTGGCGCTGGAGCTGCGGGAGCTGGGCGTCGACTCGGTTCCTATCAACGTACTCAATCCCATTCCCGGCACCCCCTTTGAAGGCCTGCGGCCCCTGGACGAGGAGGAGGTCCGCCGGACGGTTGCCGTCTTCCGTTTTTTGCTGCCCGGGGCCACGCTCCGTATGGCCGGCGGACGGGGCCTGCTCCCCCGCCGGGGAGAGGGCTGCTTCACCGCCGGGGCCAACGCCGCCATCACTGGGGACATGCTGACTACAGCCGGCGTGGGCGTCGCCGCGGACCGGGAAATGCTGGAGCGGCTAGGCTACGAGGCGCGGCTATGAACGAGCGTATAGGTGAGGATATACGTGGGGCGTATAGGCAGGCGTATAAACGAAGGCTAAATACGGGTATAAGCGACGCTAGCAGTTGTGCGAATAATACGCACAACTGCCGCTCAAAGGTCGCCCCTTACGGGCGACCAAAAAGAGGACCGTCGGGAACTGGCAGGGAACTAGCAGGGAACTAGCAGCGCTCTCGGATTTGTCGGGTGAAAGCCCGCTGGCCGCCCTATGGGCGGCTGTCTGCACGGCCATGCCAGCCCTCATTTTAGCTCACCGCTGGTCTTACGGCGTTTTACGGGTGGTAAATCCACGCATACAAGTCGGATGCAGCCGCCCTTGAGGACGGCCGCCAGGTAGCTGCTCTGTCGAGCGGCCCGCATAGCCGGCAACGAAGACAACGCAGCCGGCAGGGGCTTCCCCTGTAAAACCGTATATTGCCCATTGGAGATAGATGCTATCAATAAAGCTATAAACAGGGGGAAGCCGAAGGTATGAACGAAAGAACAGGCAAAGGAATTTTTGTAACCGCCACCGGCACCGACGTGGGCAAGACCTACGTCTCGGCCCGCATCGTCCGATACCTGCGGCAGCGGGGGGTCCGGGCCGGCTACTTTAAGGCGGCCCTCAGCGGGGCGGAGGAGCGGGACGGCCGCCTCATTCCCGGCGACGCGGCATACGTCTGCCGGCAGGGCGGCCTTTCCGCCGACCCGGCCGGACTGGTTCCTTTTGTCTACCGCGCCCCTCTGTCCCCCCACCTGGCCGCCCGGCTGGAAAACCGGCCGGTCTCCATGGAGGAAATCCGGGCGGCCTTGCGGCGCGCCGCGGCAAGCTATGACTTTGTAGTGGCCGAAGGGAGCGGGGGAATCGTCTGCCCCCTGCGGTATGAGCAGGGACGGCCGGAGCGGACCGTCCTGCTCGCCGACGTCATCCGCATGACCGGATTTCCCCTGCTCATTGTGGCCGACGCGGGATTGGGGACCATCAATCATACCGTACTCACCGCCGCTTACGCCCGGTCTCAGGGCCTATTCTTGCGGGGAGTGGTCCTGAACCGCTTCCGGCCGGGAGACCTTATGCATGAGGACAACCGCAAAATGATAGAGGATCTCGCCGGCCTGCCGGTCTTGGCCTGTCTACCGTCGGAAGAAAAGGAATAAATGAGCCTTAACGTCCGTTTTAAAAGCGCAGTTCATCGTTACCTGTGCAATACCTTATAAACGGCGGTAAACCTCTCGCTAAACTAGGGGCAGTTTGAAAAATCGGAATTGCCGTCATATTCTATATTCTACACATAAGGGGGTCCACTGCGTCAAAAATGCTGGGAATACACAAAGTATTCCCGCGCTTTTTTCCTTGTGGCCACTCGTC
>JAAVYX010000168.1 GCA_022791355.1 Clostridiales bacterium
AGGGACGCTCCACAAAGTGGAGCGCATAGGCGAATGGCCAAAGGCCGGACCTAGAGGCTAGCGCGGTACGCATAGAGCCCCCGCAAAAGCTGTACGCAGCAGGTATCCAAAACCTCAGTAACAGCTATTCTACCTTATCCAGCCCCGTTTTGCAAGGACTGCGGCGATTTTTTGTCCTTTGGGCAGCATGGCGACGTCCTCACGGGTGATAGCTCGGGTACAAAGCAGGGAGATTACATAGACCAACCCGGCAATACAAATGGCTAGGATAGTCACCAGCTTATCCTTCGGAATCACCCAGCTCAGCAGCCCCGCCGAGACCCAGCCGGCCGCGCCGCACAGGACGGCGGCAAAGGCGGGTTTAATTAAGGTACTGAAGAAGTTCATACGCACGCCGGAGTATTTAAGCAGACAGTAAAGGTCGGCGATAAAGATAAAAGCGTAGCAGCAAAGGGAGCCGGCCGGCGCGCCGATAACGTTGAGGGAGGGATTTCCCACTAGCACAAAGTTTACAACGATTTTCAGTACCGCGCCTATGGCCATATTCCGCACTGGAATATTTTGCTTGCCAATAGCCTGAAGCATATTGGTCATGGGCATGGTCAGACCGGCGAAGACGGCGGTAAATCCCAGAATCGCCAGCACGGGCGCGGCGACAGCCGCCTCCCGCGGCTTGCCGGCATACAGCAGATTGAGAATGTTCTCCGACAAAACCGTAATACCGACGCCCCCGGGCAGCGCGAGCAGCGCGGTGGTGCGCACCATCGACTCCAGGTTGACCTTCAGGCCTCTGCGGTCCCGTTCAATCCAGGCGGTGGTCAAGGCCGGCAGGGCGCTGACCCCCAGCACCGAGGTCAGGGTAGGCACCAGATTATAGATAGAATAGGCAAAGCCCTTATAGCAGCCGTAAAGGTAATTGGAAATCTCCTTAGCCAGCTCGTCGCCGCTCAGACCCGCGACGCTACTGGGCAGCAAACCCTCGTACATCTGCAAAACCGTATCCGGTCCGGTATGGAAGGCGTCCACCAGCCGGCGCTGCACAGTGGCCAAATCGATCAGACTGGCCACATTGGTCACCAGAGAACCCAGCACCACCGGGATGGCGATGGAGATCATAATCCGCAGCGTTTGCTTATTGCGGATGGGCCGGGGAGAGGCGCGCAGCTCGGCTATGGTGATATTATCCCCCGCCCTCCTGTGACGGATGATAAGATACAGGGCGCCCAGAGCCGCGCCGATGGTGATTCCCAGTATGGCGGCGGCGGCGGTATAGGGTCCGGCGGCGGCCGTAACGGCTTCCTTGATCGCCTTGGCCTGCTCCTCCGGGTTCTCTATCACAGGAACCTCGACGGCCTTGCCGAACACCGTGCCCGACGCATCGAACTCCGCCCTGGCCTTCAGAAAAACCGGATATGCAAAGCCCAATCCTAAAACCAGCTTGCCCAAGGCCTCGATAACCGAGGAAACGGCCGTGGGATACATATTGCGCAGACCCTCATAATAGCCCCGATAGGAGGACATCACGCAGCAGAACAACAGAGACGGCGTGATACACAAAATACTCATCAGCGCGCCCGAATTGCCGATAAAGAGGATATAGGGATAGGCGCAGAGCAACATAACGAAAAAACCGGTCAGCCCGGTGACTAGAAAAGCCCTTTGGGCGATGCGCAGGGTCTTGCGTACATCCCTGTACCGTTTTTGTGCCACCCGTTCGGCCACCATGCGGGAAATCGCAATGGGCAGACCGGCCATGGCCAAGGAGTAGAGCGGCAGGTAAAGATCGTAGGCCGAGTTAAAGTACCCTGCGCCCACGCCGCCGAGCAGATTATTCACAGGGATCTTAAAGACAGCGCCGATCATCTTGACCAGCATGGTCGCTCCCACCAGAATACCCGCGCCGTGCAGGAAGCTCTGCTGTTTTCGTTTGGTCACGCTCATACCACCGTCCTTATACGCGCGCCGCGCGTTTATTCCAACAGGAGGCTGCAAAATTTTTGTGAGGACTCTCCTTAGTTCCGCACCGTCGTCCCAGTTTAGCCCATTGACCAAACCTCTTTCCGGCGTCCCGGTTTGGCCGTCGGGTAAACCTCTAGGATCGGTCCCTTTCGGGAAGCAACGTGGAGGCGCTTTAACGCTGGGACGTCAGAACGTCCAAGAGACGTTCATATAGATGAGCCGCAGAGGAATCTATATTTTATCCCATAGAGCGGGATTGTCAAACATGGCGTAAATCCCCTGGAAAACCAGATCCAACAGAGCCGACTCTGCCTGGTCGTTCATCTGCCGGTAGCTCTCGGGCGCGTCGTCTCCCGCGTCGTCCGATACGCGACGCAGGGCGGCGAAGCCAACCCCGGCCAGGGCGCAAACATAGGCGACGGCGGCCGATTCCATGTCGCAGGACATGGCGTCCCATTTGTTTTTGAGGAAGTCGCGCAGGGCCGGATCGCCCACAAAGCAGTCCCCGCTGACCATACAGCCCTGCTTCATAAAAGGAAACTGAGATTGATAATGCTGGTTTAAAACCGGATCGGCCCTATAAACGTAATTCTGGCCGGGCTTTTCCCCCAGCTCCCGCCCCAGGGGACGCAGATCGAAATCATGCTCCACAAAGCGGCTCCCCAAGGTAATTTCCCCGCGGGCTATACCGGATATACCGCCCGACAGGCCGGTATTGATGATATAATCGGGATTGCGGTTCATCATAAAAGCGGCGGCGGCGGCGGCGTTGACCATGCCCACCCCGCAGAGGATGGATTCCACCTGGACCGCTGCGTCCTCCCTGCGGATAACCAGACGATGTCCCTCCCGGTCGAACAGATCGTGCCGGCCGCCGCCGTGTTTCTCGGCATAGGCCCGCATAGGTACGTATTCCATTTCATCGGCGATAATCAAGCCGACGGTCAGCTTTTTCTTTTTCATTCCTCTTCATCCTTCCCAACAGTTGAATTGTATACAAGCCGGTCCCCGTCCGCCTGGGCGGAACCCCCGTCCGTCCCGGCCGGGTTCCGCGTCACGGAGCTTCCAAACAACTAGAGCTCTTCCCGCCGTATGGCCGGCAGCAGTTTTTTAAGAAAAGCCCCCACCTGTCCGTAAGCCCTGCGGCCCTCCAAAAGGACCTCCCGGTCGCATAATGGCTGGCCGGTCATACCGGCAGCCAGATTGGTGATAATCGAAAGCCCCAGAACCCGAATCCCCAAAGCGGCCGCGGCGATAACCTCCGGCACGGTGGACATACCCACCGCGTCGGCCCCCAAGGCCCGAAAGGCCCGTATCTCTGCCGGGGTCTCGTACTGCGGCCCAGGGGCGTATATGTAAACCCCTTCCGCCAGAGAAAGCCCCATTTCACCGGCCGTCTCCAGGGCGATTTGACGGTAGGCGGAATCATAAGCGCGGGTCATATCGGCAAACGCCGAACCGGTCAGCGGACTGCCGGGCCCCAGCTTGATATGGTCGGCGATGAGCATGAGGTCGCCGGGGCGAAAGCCCGGACGAATGCCGCCGGCCGCGTTAGTGAGGAGCAGCCGCCGAACGCCAAGTCTGGCCAGCATACCCACGTAAAAGGCCGCCTCCTCCATGGAGTAGCCCTCGTAGCAGTGGCAGCGGCCGGAAAAGCAAAGCGCCGGTTCTCCGGCCAGCCGGCCGGCGTACAAAACGCCGGCATGGGCCGCGTTGGTGACGGCGGGAAAATGCGGTATATCCCCATATGGGACGGCCAGCGTCTCCTCCAGCTCCCCGGCTAACGGGGCAAGCCCGGAGCCCAGCACCAGAGCGGTTTGCGGCAGCTCCCGTCCAGACAGCTTGCGCCGGACAAAATCGGCCGCTTCCTCATAATACGCGGAAGGTATAGACGGTGTGGACATGCAATCGCTCCTTTGCCGCTCTACATAAGGGAAGGGCAATCTTTCGACTGCCCTCCTTTTCTGTTGATGTTCTGTCATAAGCCGCGGGCGGGTATATGCGTAAAACAAAGACGGCCTAATCGGCGACCCGGCCCGGCGCTGGGCCGGACCTCCAGCAGAACGCATAACATGCGGGGCCGTCCTTCGGAAATTAAAACCGCTTTGCGGTTACGATTCCTGATCCGCCTGCTCTTCCCCGCTCGTCTCTTCAGCCGCCGGATTGGGTTCGGCGGCTTTTTCCATACCCAGCTTCTCGCCGCAGCGGCTGCAAAAAACCGCTCCGGGGGCGTTGGCGCTGCCGCAGGACCGGCAAAGCCGGTTGCCCTTCATATGGGCGATCTCGGCCTGTAAGCTCTCCAGATGGATCCGCTTGCCGTCGATCTCGGTCATAAGCTCCCCGGCCGCCTCTCCGCTGTCCCCATTTTCCCGGGATTCGGCGTAGATAAGACGGCCCAGCGCCTCATAGTCCCTGGCGATCTGGGATTCCAGGGAAGCCGCGTTCACCTTTAGTTTCTGAATGGTAATGGCTTCGCTGGTCTTTTTCCCGGCGACGTCGAACACTTCCTTGGCCTTTACAAAGGTCTCTTCAAAAAATCCCATGGAAATCATCCTTTCTTTTGGGTCCTGCGCCGGCTTTTTATCCGGCCGCAGAACGGTTTCGCCATGATATATTTCATATAGGAAACGCAAGCCTGGAGAAAAGCGTTCTATACAGCCTCGCGTTTAGAGCCGTCTATAGTTATTGTACTACGCGCGCCAAGCGTATAGTACAATTAACATTTTCACCATCTACCTTAAGGGCGAATACGCACAGTAGCGGCCTAAAGGGCGGCCCTCACGGGCGGCCAAATAGAGGGCCGCCGGGGAACTAGCAGGGAACTAGCAGGGAACTAGCAGCGTTCTCGGCTGTAGGAGGGCGACAGATAGCCGCTCAAAAAGCGGCCGTCAGTAGCCCTCCTTTAGGACGGCCGCCTAGTAGCCGCTCGGTAGAGCGGCCCGCGTATCCAGCTTCGCTCCGCTGCCTTTCCCACGGCTACCAAGACAACGCAGTTTGCGCGGGCTTCCACCGTAATACCCTATGCCCTTTGCAGGTAGTTGGTACGCCCTATGTTTGCGGCTTTCCATTGCAAACCGCTTATCAGACCGGGACGCTCTGCGCCGCAGAGCGCATATGGCACAGGGCCATCCGTCGGTATAATGTCTGCTTTGCGGACATTATACCATAAGCGTAAGCCTATGGTATAATCGGCATCCCCGCGC
>JAAVYX010000169.1 GCA_022791355.1 Clostridiales bacterium
ATACGCTTCGCGTATGGATTTGCTCTAAACCCTTTCGACTGGGTCAAGAGGAAAACCTTCGGTTTTCCGCGGGGCCTCCCTTCCTAGACGACGCAAAGGGCTCCGCCCTTTGGATTCCCGCCCGACGAGGTGCCTCCCAGCAACTCTGTCCTTTCCTCCACCCTCTTCCCCCCAACGACTGGCTGCTTACTTATCGCTTCCCACTGGCTGCTGCTTACAGGTTTTCCCCCTTTTCTAGCCGGCCTCTTCTCTCATTCGCTCTCCTTGCTATGAACCGAGTCCTTTCTATCTTTGTTAATAAACCTCTGCTTTCCTTTTTCTCTCTGCTTCCCACTTACTTCCCAATACAGCTATCAGTCCCTACTCACTATCGGCGTATAAGTGAAACGTACCCAACTGAAGCTCTTATCAGTGTCGGCGGGAGGCAATCGGAAGCAACCGGAGGGACGCAGTCCCGTAGGTGGCGTCAGCGGCGTGGCCCTGGAGGTGGCCGCGGGCAGCTCCTAGATCAGGTTCAGGTTACATCCCGCCGGGTTCCTGTGAGCCTCTTTAGCTCCTGACCGAAAATTGGTACGATTTTCGGGCTTCCAACTTCCTGAGTGGCACTATTGGCTGCATATATCCCACCTTTAGCATGCGGCGGGGCCGCGGGGGGGGGGAAGGTCCCCAACCGGAAGGGCGCAGCCCTGAAGGCGGCCGTAGGCGCGAGCGCTTTTCTCCCCCTCTTTTGTCGCGGGGCAAAAGAAGGGGGCTAAGAGGCGCTTTAGCGCCGGGACGCCAGGCGCTACTAGAGCAGGTTTTGGAGAAATAATGAAAAGGAAATCTGGCGCGAAACCTCTTTCTCAGCCAAAAAAGAAAAACGATAAATTAGTCCGGCCGGCATCCGGCCCGGCCGCAAGGAGGCGAACAGCTTTGAAAAATCTTATTGAAGCCAAAGAGTACAGCTACGCGGAAATCCGGGAGGTTCTCCGGCTGCTGCGGGAGGATTATCCCTTTATAGAACAATCCGCCATCGGCAAGTCGGTCATGGGCCGGGAGATAACCGCCCTGACCCTGGGCGGCGGCAGGGACGGCGGCGGGGAGTACGTCCTCTACGCCGGGGCCTTTCACGGGATGGAACGGCTGACCTGCACCGTCCTATTGCGCCTGGCCGTCGAGCTGGGAGAGCTGCACAAGGAAGGCGGTCTCTCCCTGCCCGAGGGACGGGGGATCATCATCGTCCCCTTGGTCAACCCGGACGGGTACGAGATCGCCCTGCGGGGCGCGCCGGGCTGCGGCTGTTCGGCCGCCCGCATCTGCCGGCTCTGCTCGGGGGACTACCGGGTTTGGAACGCCAACGCCCGGGGGGTGGATATCAACCACAATTTCGACGCGGGCTGGAAGCAGCTGCAAAAGCTGGAACAGGCGGCGGGTATTTACGGGCCGGGCCCCACCCGGTACGGCGGTCCCCGGCCCGAGAGCGAGCCCGAGACGGCGGCTCTTACCGCCCTATGCCGGGCCCTACCCATTCGGCAGGTGCTGGCCCTTCACTCCCAGGGGGAGGTTATCTACTGGGACTACGGCAAGAACACACCCGCCCGCTCCCGCTCCATGGCTGAGGCCATGGCTAAGGCTGCGGACTATGCTTTGGAGGAGCCGGAAGAAATCGCCTCTATGGGCGGCTTCAAGGACTGGTTTATAGAGGAATTCGGCCGGCCGGGCTTTACGGTGGAAATCGGCCGGGGGACCAATCCTCTTCCGCCCGCCGACCTGCCGGTTCTCTACGAACGGGTGAAGAAACTGCTTTTGCTGGCTGCGCTGCTGTAGAGAGGGAACTGGAAACGGTAAAATCGCATAGCTTTATATACATGTTTTACATCCTTCCGGCGTTCGCGCTGTCGTACCGGTTGGCCTTGGGCCAAACCTCTGGGAGCGTACCTTATGAGAAGCAGCCCAGAGATGTGCGGTACCGGAACGCCGGAATTGCCTTTGGCTGTTCGCTTATTCGTTCTACATAGCGAAGCGTCCTGACCGGGAAGCGCCGCGGTCTACAGGTAGAGGCGCTTTCGCGCCGGGGCGCCGGAACGGCCGCGGCGTTCGCTTAGATGGGTGGCGGAAAAGTCTTTAGACTTTGTCCAGACCAGCGCTTGGGATGCGCAAAACGCCTTCCTTCGTTAAAGCGTCCTAGTCCCTTTGCATTTCCGGCCGCCGGCCGGCGTATATGCTGTCGACCCGCAAGGCGCCCTAGGCCCTTGCGGGTCGATGTTTTATATCCTTATATAGGCAACGCACTTTATTGTGTTTTTTCATCCGGCGGGCTTCTGCCTCACCGGGCGCGCTAGGCAGGCATGCGCCGCCTATGAAGCAAAGCGCGGCCGCGCTTGCGGCCGTCTGCGGCGATACGCGCCGCAGACGGCAAAAGAAAGATATACTTTTTTTGCAACGCTCCGCCTATAAAATCTTGTTCATTACAAGGCCGGTGATTAGCTTAGGATAAAAATAGGTGGATTTCTGGGGCATCTTTTCCCCGGCGGCGGCCACGGCGCCGATTTCCTCCACCCGGGTGGGGTTGAGGATAAAGCAGCAGTCGGCCCCCCGCCGCACGGCCTCCAAGGCCTCTTCCCGGTCCCGGGTGTAGGTCAGATTTACCTGATTGGCCATATTTTCCTTGTCGATTTTCAGCAGCCGTTCCAGCACCAGGCTGTGAAGCACAGATACGTCCAGCTCCCGCAGGGCCTTGCTGCCCTCAGGCAAAAACCGGGCCATGACCGCCGGGTTCTTCAGGGTTAGCAGGGTCCAGTCTTCCCCGCCGTCGAAGAAGCCGAAGGCCTTTTGGCCGGCGGCGTACTTGTCCGCGAGGGCGGCCTCCATATCTCCAAGGGAAGAATGGGACTCCAGCTCAAAATAGGCCTGACAGTCCCGCAGAAGGGCGGCCGCGTCGAAGGCGGGCAGGTCCCGGACGATACGGTGGGTGGGGAAGACCACCAGACCTGGGTTTTCCATATCCACCAGCATCATCATCGCGTAATCGCTCTCTCCCGTCTCGCCGCCGGCCGCCCGTAGTTGATCCCGGTAGCGCAGGGCGGTTTCGTAGCGATGATGTCCGTCGGCGATATAAAGCTTGCGGCCAGCGAACTGGCGGCAGATTTCCTGCACGGCGGGAGAGTCCTCGGCTACCCAGAGCCGGTGGGTCACGCCGTCGCCGTCGGTAAAGCTTTGGACGGGGCTGCCGGCCGACAGGTCCTCCACCGCCCGGCGGGTCGCCCCGGTTTCGTCCATATACAGGGAGTATATCTGACTGAAATTACAGCCGGTGGCCTGCATCAGGTTAAACCGGTCGGCCTTGGCCTTGGACAGGGTCTCCTCATGAGGCAGCACAATTCCCTTGGAGAATTCCTCCAGCTTGACCCGGCAGATAAAGCCCCGCACGGCGTAATCCCGTCCGCCGGCCTGGAAGGCCTCCTCGTAAATATACAAGGCCGGCCGGCTGTCCTGGGCCAGCACCCCTTCCCGCAGCCAGTCCCTCAGGACCTGGCCGGCCGCCGCGTAGGGGTCCTCCCCCTCCCGCTGGGCGCGGGGCAGCTCCAGCCGGATAACGTTATGGGGCTCCCGCTCCAGATAGGCCCGCCGCTCCTCCTCGCTGATAATGTCGTAGGGCGGGCAGACGATCCGCTCTGCCGCGCCGGCCTGCTTCGTAAACCGCAGGGCTGCAAAGGGTTTGATTTCCGCCATGGTCTCACGTTCCTTTCTTTTTTGCCTTCGCGCGCCGGTCTCAGCCGGCGTATCCGCCTTTTATATTTATATTAGTACCCAAAGCCTGCCGCGTCAACGTATTTTCGGCCGCCGCCGGGAATTTTCTCCTCCCCGGGCCGGTTTTCGTCCCCTTCCCGTAAAAGTGACGAGCAATTGGACGAACGCCCTTTGCAGATGGGATTTCTCAGCGCCGCTTTACAAATTTGAAAAACTATATAACAAACGGACGGCCGCTGATTTGGGCGGCCGCCCGATAAATTTTTTCCTATATATCCTTTTCAACAAAGTGCGCGTCATAAAGATTCCAGTATTTCTGATATACCCTATCTTCCTGTCCGTCAAGATTTAGTTGAAACATCCTAAATGTAACCAAAAAATTTTTGGGCTGCCATTGTTCTTCATAAGAGTAACAGTATTTCATACCTATCCGTCGCATAACGCCGCCGCTTCTCGGATTGTTTTTATCATGCGTAGCCGTAATAAACGGAATGCCGTTCCGCTTTAACCGCCCGATCAGCGCCTGCGCCGCCTCCGTAATAATCCCCCTGTGCCAAAATTCCTTCCGCAACGCATATCCGAAATCATGACTTTCGTCCATGCTTACACGGATATAGCCGATTGGGAATTTATAGTCTATTAAGCAAGTAGCAACGCAGTATTTATGATTTACAAACCGCTTTTTATAAAAATCTATCGTTTCTTCATATGCTCTTCACAGGAAACCAGGGCAGGAAAGTATTTACTTCCTCATCTTTCAAAAGCAGATACAACGCCTCCATATCATCGTTTTCAAATCTTCTCAGTATCAGCCGATCCGTTTCAAGCCTTGAAATTGTCATCGTATTCCCTCCGCAAACTTATGATATATCGTTCTGATCCTATCACATGATTTGATTCCGTTCAATCGGTTTTGCGAAATCGCTGAAATTTTACGCCGGCAACACTTTTCTTAAAAAGGGACCGGGCGAATTTCCTCTTTTATCCTTAGGGTCTATCGTGTATAATAAATCTGTATACTGCATGAGATAAACGTACTGTCTGCCTCCAAGGGGCAATATACGCAAAAGCCGCTCCTTAGAGCGGCCCGCATGGCTGATTCGCGCGGTTACCTATCGGCCGGCAGCCGAGGCAACGCGGCGTGTGCGGTTTTCTCCCGTAAAACCGTATAAGTCTCCAAAGCAGACGGTACGATTTGTTCAGAGAAAGTTTACAAAGCTACAAAATTTGTTTGCTATCCTACATGTGTTATAGTTCCGCCTGTCAATGGCAGGGCCGGCCGCACCGTGTACGGACGCCTGCAACAATCATCCAAAATTGGAGGGAACGCAAATGATCGAGGTGCAAAACCTCAGCAAGCGATACGGCAGTCATCTGGCCGTGGACAATGTCAGCTTCCAAGTAAAGGATGGGGAGATTCTGGGATTTCTGGGGCCCAACGGCGCCGGTAAGTCCACCACCATGAACATCCTCACCGGCTATTTATCGGCCACCGCCGGCAGCGTAAACATCGACGGCTACGATATTTTAGACAATCCCGGCGAAGCCAAGCGGCGCATCGGCTATCTTCCTGAGCAGCCGCCCCTGTACCTGGATATGACGGTCAAGGAATATCTCAGTTTTATCTTTGAACTGAAAAAGGTCCGGCTGCCCAAGGGCCCCCACCTCCAGGAAATCTGCCGGCTGGTCAAGATCGAGGACGTTTACAACCGGCTGATTAAAAACCTGTCCAAGGGCTACCGGCAGCGGGTGGGCGTGGCCCAGGCCTTGGTGGGCAACCCCGACGTGCTGATATTGGACGAGCCCTCGGTGGGCCTGGACCCCAAGCAGATCATCGAAATCCGCAGCCTGATCAAGCATCTGGGCCGCAGCCATACGGTCATTCTCAGTTCCCATATCCTCTCGGAAATCCAGGCGGTCTGCGACCGGATCATCATCATCAACCAAGGGGTCATGATCGCCGACGACACCCCCGACGGGCTGGCCCGCAAACTGGCCCCCGAGAGCATTCTCACCATTCGGGTGCAGGGCCCCAAGGCCGACGTACAGCGGCTGTTGGCCGGTATTCCCGGGGTGCAAAAGGTGACCTACAACGGGCCCCGGGAGGGTTCGGCTTCTGAGTTTACCCTCGAGCCCCAGAGGGGCGCCGACGTCCGACGGGTCCTCTTTGAGCGGCTGGCCGACCGGCATTGGCCTCTGCTAATGCTCCAGCCCAGCGAGGCCAATCTGGAGCAGGTCTTCCTCCGTCTGACCGACGCCTCGGTAGACAGTCAGGCCCTGGCCAGGCGGCTGCGGGAGGCCGCGAATACGGAGGAGGCCCCGGGGGAACAGCCCGATGGGGCCGCGGCCGACGCGGCGGCCGATCCCCAGGCCGCGCAAGAGGAGGGAAAATAAAGTATGACAGCTATATTCAAGCGGGAATTCAAATCCTATTTTACGTCCCCGATCGGATACGCGATTCTGGTGGCTTCTCTGCTGGTCTTCGGCATCATGTTTTCCTCTATGTACGCCGCCGGATCGGCTGAAATCGCCGGTATTTTCAGCAACATATTTACGGTTATCGCCTTTATGGTGGTTATTATCCCGATTCTCACCATGCGCCTGCTCAGCGAGGAAAAACGGCTGAAAACCGACCAGGCTCTTCTGACCGCGCCGGTTGGCGTGTCCGCTATCGTATTGGGCAAGTTTTTCGCCGCCTTTCTGATGTTCGCCGTCAGCGTTTCCATCACCCTGATTTTTCAGATCATCGTCTCCTGCTATGTATCCGCGGACTGGATGGTATATCTAAACTGCTTGATCGGGATGCTGCTCTTCGGCGGAGCCCTGATCGCCATCGGTCTTTTCATTTCCTCTTTGACCGAAAGCCCAATGGTGGCCGTCATTTGCAGCTTCGCCGTTTCCCTTGCGCTGCTGATGCTGGACTTTGCCGGCTATTTAATCAACAACAGCCTTGTTACCAAGCTCATCGGCTGGATTTCTTTCAGCGGACGGTACAACGCCTTTACCAGCGGCGTCTTTGATTATTCCAACGCGGTTTTCTTCTTGAGCGTCACGGCGGTTTTCCTCTTTTTCGCGGTTCGTGTGCTTGAGAGCAAAAGATGGGCATAGGAGGGGCGGACATAATGGAAAAACAGAAAAAACCGAAAAACAGATTTTTGCAGCGGGGCGGGTACGCTTTGGCGATCACCGCTATTGTGATTGTGGCCGCTCTGGTTCTCAACATCCTGGCCACCGCGCTGGCCGCCAGGTTCCCCCTGGACCTGGATCTGACGGCTGAAAAGACCTTTTCCATGTCGGAAAAGAACGCCAAGTATTTGCAGGAGGTCAGCCGTCCGGTTACCATAACCGTCTGTTCCGACGAGGCGGATTATTCGGCCACCGGCAGGGTCGCTGAAACCATGCAGAACTACTACATTTCCGATCCCACCGGCAAGTACTTGGCCCAGACCCTGTCCATTTTACGGGAGTATACCAAACGCAACAGTAACATCACCCTGCGGTTCGCCGACCCCTACCGTCCTTCCTTCGTGGAAATCCAGCAGCGTTTTTCCGGCAAGCAGATTGGCTACGGCGATATTCTGGTGGAGAGCGATTTTGAGGTGAACGGCAAGGCGATCAGCCGGCAGCAGGTTATTCACCTACAGGACACGTATGAGATGACCAACACCAGCGACGAATACGACCGCTATTTCGGATATAACACCTTTGAAATCTCCGGATCCAACCTGGAGACCCTTCTGACCTCGGCTATTTTCAACGCGACCAGCGAAAAGTCTACTCAGGTCAGCTTCATAGCCGCCCACTCTAATCAAGAGGATATTACCGCCCTGCAGGCCGCTATGGAGCAGAACAATTACGAGTTTTCGGTAATTGACAATCTGCTGGGCCAGGATATTCCCGCTGAGACCGACGTCCTGCTCATCACCGCCCCCACCGGCGATTTCGCGGGGGACGAGCTGAGCAAAATCGACGCTTTTCTGGAAAACGACGGCAAGCGGGGCAAGGCGCTGCTCTATTTCGCCGGCGCCGCCTCTCCCGAGTTGCCCAATCTGTACGACTTCTTAAATGAGTGGGGCATTCAGTTTTCAGACGGCATCCTTTACGAAACCACCGCCAACAATTATATAGGAAATCCCACAACCATAGGGCTGCAAAACGAGCGGACCGACTATACCAAGAATGTAAACGAAACTTCCAACGTCGTATACGTGGCCAGCAATTGCCTGCCTATGGAGACCGGCTTTTCCACCCAGGGCAACCGTTCCACCACCCAGCTTCTTTCCTCTTCCGATACGGTTGTGGTCCGGCCCTTCGGGGTGGGAGACGAGTGGAAGCCTTCGGGCAAAGGGGGCAAAGCCTATGCCGCCGGTATCCTGTCCAAGGATACCATTTACGCTGAAAATATGGCCGAGCTGAACAGCTATGTTCTGGCCTTCTCCAGCGTCGATTTTCTCAACGAGATGTGGTCCATGTACACCTATATCAACAATATCGCCTTTGCCCTGGACGCCGTCAACGCCGCTGCGGGACGGAGCGACGACGCCATCACCATCACGACCAAAACCATCAACAACGAAAGCTATGCCGACCGCGTGAACGGCCTTTCCTCCACGATTGTAAAAACCGTCTTTATCGCCGGGCTGCCGCTCCTGTTCGTCGCCGTGGGCATTATCGTTTGGGCCAGGAGGAAAAGAAGATGAGCGATTTTCCCGAAAAGGACTTGGATCGGCAGCCGGAACCGGCTGAGGAGCCCAGGCCGGCGGCCGAAGCCGGGGCCGGCGGGGCCGAGGAACATCCGGCGGATTCCGCCCCGCCGTCCGCCCTCACGGCGGCCGAGCAGGCCGCGGCCGGGGACTCCACCATTTTTACAAAGCCCGACCACAGCGGCAAAAAGCCGCCCAAAAAGAAAGGCAGTCACTTGGTGCGCAACGTAGTCGCCGCCCTAATAGCCCTTTGCGTACTGGCCGGGGCGGTTCTGGCCGTATACATGTTCATCCCCAAGCCGGAGGAGGAGGCCGGATCCTCCAGCTCCTCCATGGACATCCAGCTGGTTTCCCTCTCCACCGCCGACATCGCGCGGATCGACCTGCAAAACCAAACCGGCTCCTATTCCATCTATCCTACCGAGGCGGCCGAGGGTATGGGAAGCGGTACCGAGGGACTTACCTGGCATATGGACGGCGTGACCGACGAGTATATCGACGCCTACGCCCTCAGCGCCTTGGCCGACGGTTGCGCCTCAGTCCAAGCCCAACGCCGCATCGGGGAGGACGGCGACCTAGCGGCCTACGGGCTGGACGCGCCCCGGGCTACCGCCGTGGTGACCGGGCAGAACGAGGCCGACAGCTACGCCCTGTACGTTGGAAACGACGCGCCTACCGGCGACGGCGCCTATATCAGGATTGGCGACGACCCGCAGATCTATCTGGCAGGAACCTATCTGCGGGATATCTTCCTGCGGGACAAGGTGTATTACACCAATGTGAACATGGTGCAATCGGTGGCCCGGACCAGCGGCAACAGCTCCTATTTTGACGACAGCGGCAACCTCCGCTCCTTTGATCTGATCACCATTTCGGGCAAGGACCATCCCGAGACCATGGAGTTTATTCCCAACCCCTATGCCGAGACCTCTCTGATCCCTTACCTGATGCGCAGCCCGGTGACCCAGAATGTGATGGGGGACGTGTTTGACTCGGTCTTTAAGATTCTCTCCACCGGCCTGACCGCCGACGGGGGCTTCGCCTTTTATCCCACCCCGGAGCAGCTGGCCTCCTACGGGCTGGACAATCCCGGCACGGTGGTAAACTTCAAGGTGGGGGCTACCGATTTGATCCTGCGGGTGGGTACGTTGACCGAAGACGGCTATTATCCCGTCACGGTCAACGACCGGCAGGTGATCTACAAGCTGGAAACCGCCTCGCTCTCCTTTGTGGAGCTGGACCCCGCCGGTTACTTCAGCTCGGTTCTCTTCATGGACGATATCGTTTCGGTCAAGTCCCTGGAGATGAAGACGGCCGACAGCGATCATGTTTACAGCTTTACCCACGGTGTGGACCAAAATGACGCGGCCACTCTGGAGGTCGACTGCGGCGGCAAGGCCATTGTCACCGCCGACTTCCGCAACTTCTATCAGTACGTGCTGCGCTGCCCGGCCTCCGACTTCACCCTGGACGCCGCGCCGGCGGGGGTGGAGCCCAGCTTGGTCCTGACCGTCCGCTATCTGGACGACGCGCGGCCGGCGCTGGAGATTCGCTTTGTCCGGCAATCCGACCGCCGGTATCATGTGACGGTCAACGGCACGCCCTTAGGCTTCGCCGCCGTCAATACGGTGGATCAGCTCATCCGATACGACGCCGACCTTTACGCCGGAAAAGAAATCCCTACGCCTTAAGGCGAAAGGCGGATATAGATGTCAAAAGGCGGGAGGACTTTGTCCTCCCGCCTTAAATTATATTTTTCATTTTCCTGTCATGGGGGCGCGACAGGCAGATGGAGATTCCTGCTCCGCGCGGCGTCTCGATTCCCGGCGCGGATAAAGTCTACGCCGCTCCTTATGCAATAAGGGCGGAAAATCTGCGTCTATGGCCTCTGTCTGCGGTATCCTACCAGAATATCCCGGCCGCCTGCGCCAACGTATCCTTCCGGATGCCTCCGGCTGACTCTCATTAGCGCAGACCGGCCTCCTGCTTAATTTCCACCGATTACGTTTCACCGACCCGCCGGCCGTTAAAATAAAAGCAATCGTCCTTTGCGTAAAAAAGGTTTCTGCGCTATACGGCCGCCTTGGAAGGAATGGTACCGTCCCGGAAAGCGGCCGGTAAATATGATGCTGACATTGTCCCAGCGCGTAAGACAGAAATGATATGCCGTTACACGACGGCATATTAGCATCTCTTATAAAACCGGTGAAACGCCGGATTTTGCGCAGATAGGGTTGGCGGAACAATCGGGATCAAACCGGCTTCCCCGCTGGCTTTTTGAATTGGAAAATGACACTAGATGGACAATAGGACGCTTTTACGGCCTTTTTAATAGACGCTCAGGGAAAATGTTAAAGGAAAATAGAACCGGCGGTAAATATATTTTTTCACCGCATCAAAAAATCGAGCGTTTCCGCGTTATGAAGGCCGTGCGGCAATACTCGGTCAGAAATTCTACTGTATAAATAGGAACCCGTCCATAAAGCGGACGGGTTCCTTTTTAAAATCCGGCGGCGGCCGTATATCCGGGCGGCCGATGAAAATAATAAGGGAAAACGGTCTGCCGACCGGATTTTAGGAGGATAAAATCATGCATACTTTTGGTAAAATAATCTGCGCGGCCCTGTCCGCCTGCCTGCTGGCTTGTCTAGCCGCCGGCTGTACTTCCAAAAAGGATGAAAGCTCGTCGAACGCCAGCGGCGGCAGTACGTCTACCGCCTCTGTAACCTCGGCCGCCTCAGGAACGGCCGCCGGCTCCCACAAGGACGGAACCTATACCGCCGAAGGCAGCTACGACGACCAGGGCTACAAGCCGGTGGTCAAGGTCACAGTGTCCGGCGGCAAGCTGTCGGCTTTGGACTGCGATGAGGTGAAGGAGGACGGAAGCAGCAAAAAGTCCCTCTCCCAAAGCGGCCAGTACGGCATGAAGGAAAAGGCCGGGGCCAAGGGCGAATGGCACGAAGAGGCGGCCCTTTTTGAGAAAGCCGCCGTGGAAAAGGGGCTGGACGCCATCTCTTTCGGCAGCGACGGCAAAACCGACGCCATTTCCGGCTGCACCATTTCGGTCAGCCACTTTGCGGCGCTGGCCCGGGAGGCCCTGCAAAAGGCCGCGCAGTAACCGTAAAGCTTTTATAGGTATTTGAAACCGGCCGTCCCGCCGGCCATGAAGACGCAATCCAAACTTTCGCCCGCTGTGTCCAAAGGGCCGCATTGAAGGTCGGTCGGCCGCCGGCAAACCCCCGGTAGAGCGGCCCACCGGCCGCTGTCTGCGGGATAGCGGTCTCCGCCCATCTGCCACGCCCAAAGAGCAGACCCTCCCGGGCGTCCCAAATAAGGGGCTATTAGGGAACTACCCGCATTCACAGATTTGGCGGGCGAAAGCCAGCCGCTCCAGGGAGCGGTCCTCAATAAGCCGTTCTTTAGGACGGTCGGACCGCACAGCCGAGCGCAGCTTGGCTGCCCAGCGGCCGGCAATCAAGGCAGCGCGGCTTGCGTGGGTTTCCCTCGTAAAACCGTATGGTTCCTTTGCGATAGACGGCAGTCTCCCTGACCGGCCGGCCGCCTGCGGATAGGCCGACCCGTCGCTAACCCCTCGTCAGAGCGGTCAACCCCACGGCGGTCTGTGAGACGCGTAATTTGGGAAAGCGGCCCGTCCCCCTTTTGACCGCCCACCGGGCATATGGCCTATTTGCAGGCGGCCGCTTACCCTTCCGGCTGGATTTGAAGCTTGCCCGGCTCTCCCGTCAGGGTCGCCCCCGAACTGCACAGCCTGCTCCCGTCGGCCAGCAGGAAAAGGGCCTCCACACCGGGGAGGGACTCGATGAGCGCCATCCCCTTTTCCGGCCCCAGCACAAAGCAGGACGTGCTTAGAATATCCCCGTCGGCCGATTGGCTGGAGAAAACGGTCACCGACTCCAGGCCGTTTTCCACCGGCCGGCCGTCTGCGGGATTTAAAATGTGGTGATACCGGCGGCCGTCCAGTTCAAAATACCGCTCGTAGGTTCCCGAGGTCACCACCGACCCGTCGGAAAGCTGTACGCTGGCAGCCAGCGACGAGGCCGCTCCAAAGGGGTCCCGCACGCCGATGGAGAAGGGTTCCAAATCTTCCGGGGCGGTTAACCGTTTTTCGGCCTTGCCGCCCGCCGCCAGCAGGTTGCCGCCGAAGTTGAGAAGAAAAGCTTCCACCCCCTGTTCCCGCAGGTAGGCGGCGGTTTTGTCGGCGATATAGCCCTTGGCCGCCCCGCCCAAATCCACCATGGCTCCCTGGCGCAGACAGACCCTGTTTCCCTCTGCGGACACCTGTCGGAAATCCACACGGGCGGCGGCTTCGGCCAAGGCGGTCGGGTCGGGCAGGGCGGGGGAATCGGCGTGAAAGTCCCAGAGAAGGCTGGCGGGGGCGATGGTCACGTCAAAGGCCCCGTCGGTTTTTTCCCCGTAAAAAAGGCAGGTTCGCAGCAGTTCGGCCGTGTCTGAACTGATCTCCACCGGCTGTCCCCCCGCGTGGTTGAGACGCCATACGTCGCTGCCCTCTATGGTTCGGCTGAAAAGGGTTTCATAGTTTTGACAGAGATTCATGGCCCCGGCCAACGCTTGGTCCAAATCGGGCCGCTGCCGGCCGGCTCTTTTATAGTACCCGTCGTCAAAGGGATCGTAGACTGTGATTTTGATCACCGTATCAAAGAGATACCGGGTCTGTGTGCGGCTGGGCGTTTGCGCGTTCCGGCAGGCGGGCAGCAGAAACAGCAGCAGGGACAGCAGCAGAGCGGTCCCTGCGGAAGGCCGGGACGACGCTCCCAAACGCGGTTTACCTTTACGCATACCTATTCCCTCCTCCCGCCGTATACCGGCCGTTTTCGTTTATTATAGGCGAGACCCGGGAACCCGTCAAGCCGGCCATGGGTCGATCCCGCCCCAATTACCGTCTTAGCCCGCCGCATTCGGCCTCCGCTTGCGGTAACCTGCGGACGCCCCGGTCCTCCGACAGCCGGCTCCCATCAGCGCTCTCCCACATCCGACCGCGCATACTGGTTCTAGAGCAATTCCTGCAAAGCATGAGAAAAAAGGAGGCGAAATCAGGAATCGCGGGGCAAAAGCAAAGGATGTAACCGCCCTGTCGAGCGGCCGACCGTCGCCCGCAGGGGACGGCAACGCCGTCCCGCGATTCCCAGACCGCCGATCTTTTCTTAGTATTTTTTGGAGGCGGCTCTAAAGGCTTTACGGCATGAAAGCGTACTAGCGTGTGTTTAAAAAGGTCAAAACGATCTATACATTTTCGCTCGGGGCGTCTAAACGAACAAGCAAAGGATGTTCTGGCGGCCCGGCGCTTTAACGTCATGGCCTAAACCCATTCGCTTAGACGGGCTGAGCGAAAATCCGCATCATTTTTTCGGTTTAAAGACACAGGCTAAACCGCACAGCGCAATTTCTTATTTTCGCCCTTGCGGCCGCCCTTTAGTCTGCCCGCAAAGAGGGCGGCGCAATCAAAGTCCGCCCGGCCGGGAGAAAGGATTCAGATATGCCCAAACGGATTGTCATACTGGGCGGCGGCTACGCCGGCGTCCTGACGGCCAAAAAGCTGGCCAAAAAACTAAAAAAGCACGAGGTGGAAATCACCCTCGTGGATAAGAATCCCTTCCACACCCTGCTCACCGAGCTTCACGAGGTAGCCGCCGGCCGGGTGGAGGAGGACGCGGTAAAGATTCCCTTTGCAAAAATTTTCGCTGGACGGAAGGTCAAAACGGTCCTGGACCGGATCGTTTCGGCCGACCTGGACGGTAAGGTTTTAAAGGGCGAGCAGGCCGAATATCCCTATGACTTTTTGGTGGTGGCCTCGGGCTCCCGTCCGGCCTATTTCGGGGTGGAGGGGGCCCAGCGGTACGCCCTGCCCCTCTGGTCCTATCAGGACGCGGTGCGCGTTCGGGAACAGGTAAGGTCCTGTTTCCGGCAGGCCGTTTGTATCGCCGACCCGGAAAAACGCCGGGAAAAGCTGACCTTCTGCGTGGTGGGGGCCGGCTTTACCGGCGCGGAAACGGCGGGGGAGCTGGCCGAATATCTGCCCTTCCTGTGTGAAGAATTCGGCGTGTCCAGGGAGGAGGTGCGGCTGCTCTGCGCCGACCTTTTGGAACGGCCTGTGCCGGTGCTGCCGGAAAAGCTGTCGGCCAAGGTGGAGCGGCGGCTGAAGAGGATGGGCTGCAAGCTCTACCTGCGCACCAACGTCTCCCGGGTGGGGGAGAATTCCATTACTTTCAAAACCGGGGAAAAGGAGTGGACCGAGCAGGCCGCTACGGTTATCTGGACCGCCGGTGTGGAAGGCTCGTCCACCGCGCAAATGCTGGGCCAGCGGCTGCCGTCGGCCGGCCGGGGCCGGCTGAAAACCGACGAATACCTCCGGGCCGAGGGCCGGGAGGATATCTATGTGGCGGGGGACAACATCTTCTACGTCCCTAAGGGAGAGGAGCGGCCGGCGCCCCAGATGGTGGAAAACGCCGAGCACGCCGCCGATCTTATCGCCCACAATCTCTGCTGCGACGTCACCGGCAAGGGGGAGAAGGAGGTCTACAAGCCAGTCTTCCACGGGGTCATGGTCTCGGTGGGAGGACGGTACGCCGCCGCCCACGTGGGCTTCCCCGGCAGGATGTTTTCTCTGCCTTCTTTCTTCGCCATGCTTGTCAAGCATCTGATCAATGTAGTATACTATATCCAGGTGGCCGGCTGGAATCAGGTTTTGACCTATATCCGCCACGAGTTTTTCTCCATGCGCAGCCGGCGGAGCGTCCTGGGAGGCCATTTCGCCGCCCGCACCCCCAACTTCTGGCTGGTTCCCCTGCGGGTCTACCTAGGAATCTACTGGCTGGTGGAGGGCTTCAAAAAGCTGGGCGAGGGATGGCTGAGACAGCCTCGGCTGAGCGGCTTTTTCGGCGGGGCCGACCAGTTTTTCGATTCGGTTCTAAACGGCGGGGCGGGGGTGTCCAGCGCCACGGCCGCCAACTCGGCGGGGGCCGCCGCCTCCAGCGGCGAGGTGGTTTTCCACTACGACATTTTAGGCGTTTTCGACGCTCTGCTAGTCCATGGAGACGACTACGCCTTCCGCCTGAAGTTCAGCCCCATGGACTGGTTTGTCAACCGGGTGATCCTGGCCTCGGAGGGGACTCAGCTCTTCTTTCAGATTCTGGTGGTTGTAAGCGAACTGGTCATCGGCTTCTCCTTGATCTTCGGTCTTTTCACCTTTTTATCCAACGCCTACGCGCTGGGCCTACAGGCCATGTTTATCATGACTACCGGCTTATATATGAGCACCTGGTGGATGATCTTTGCCCATATCGCCTTGCTTTTCGGCGCGGGCGCGGTTCTGGGGCTGGATTATTACGCTCTGCCCGCCCTCAAACGCTGGTGGTCCAGACTGCCGTTTGTGAAAAAGTGGTATATATATAACAGTTGAATTTTGCGGGTCTTCGCTCCATTCAATAGCGCTTTGCATCGGAGCCTTGGACTGTTAGAGCAGGTACGGGAGTATTCTTACAGGGAAATCCGGCGCGAAACCCTCTAGGGCTTGTATGAAAATAGAGGAATTGACGGAATTTTCGCACAGGACGAGTGGCCACAAGGAAAAAGCGCGGGAATACTTTGCGTATTCCCAGCATTTTTGACGCAGTGGACGCCGTTATGGGTAGAATATGACGGCAATTCCGATTTTTCAAACTGCCCCTAAACATACGCTATACGTATTTTTGCGAGAGGTTCCATCGCTCCGCACTACCGTACCGGTTTGGCCGTTGGCCAAGCCTTCCCAGTGTCCCTTGCGGGCCGCTTTAGCGCCGGGACGTCAGAACGTTCTTGTGATATTCGCATAGATACCCCAAGCCAAAATCTAGATATTTTTATCACACATCGTTGCGGCAAAGGTCCTCGTAGGTCTCGGCCTTGACGATGACCCGGGCCGCGCCGTCCTTTACCATCACAACGGCGGGACGGGGAATCCGGTTATAGTTGCTGGACATGGAATAGTTATAGGCGCCTGTGGCCAGAACGGCCAGAATATCCCCCTCCTGACAGGTCTGGATGGGGGTATGCTCCTGGATTAAGTCCCCGCTCTCGCAGCACTTGCCGGCCACCGTGACGATGAAGTCCCGAGGCTGGTCGGCCTTGTTGGCCACCAGCACCTCGTAGCCCGCTTGGTAAAGAGCGTAACGGGGATTGTCGGTCATGCCGCCGTCCACCGATACGTAGGTGCGCACCCCGGGAATCTCCTTGACCGCGCCCACCGTATAGAGCGTGATACCAGCGGGGCCGGCGATGGACCGGCCGGGCTCGATGTAGATGCGGGGGGTCTCCATATACTCGTCCGCACAGACGGCGGCCACCCGCTGGGCCACCTTCTCCATAAAGGCATGATAGGGCTGGGGACGCTCCTTCTCCCTATAACGGATACCGAAACCGCCTCCCAGATTCAGTTCCTTCACCGGCATACCCGCCCTTTGCAGGCAGGACATAAACCGAAGCATGACCTCGGCGGCCAGACAGAAGGGTTCCAGCTCAAAAATCTGGGAGCCGATGTGACAGTGGATCCCCGCAAGGGTAAGCCCCGGCAGGGAATGGGCCAGCTTGGCCGCCTCCTCGGCCTCGCCGGTCTCCAGGGCGAAGCCGAACTTGGAGTCGATCTGGCCGGTGCGGATAAAGTCATGGGTATGGGCGTCCACCCCCGGCTTGATCCGCAGGAAAATCCGGACGGTTTTGCCCGTCTCCCCTGCCAGACGGCTGAGGGTGCGCAGCTCAGGCAGGTTGTCGGCCACGATGACCCCCACGTTTTCGGACAGGGCCAGACGCAGCTCGGCCTCGGTCTTGTTGTTGCCGTGGAAGAATATTTTGCTGGCTGGGAAGCCGGCCGACAGGGCGGTATACAGTTCTCCTCCCGACACC
>JAAVYX010000170.1 GCA_022791355.1 Clostridiales bacterium
AATGCTGGGAATACACAAAGTATTCCCGCGCTTTTTTCCTTGTGGCCACTCGTCCTGTGCGAAAATTCCGTCAATTCCTCTATTTTCTAACAAGCCCTAGCCGAAAAGAAAATAGTTCTAAATCTAGCAACAAAAAGTGCGCCGAGGGCATAAGCCGATTCTTTATGCGGCCTCTCCCTTCCGCGCGGCCGGCGTGTTTTTCCCACAACAAAAACAGGAACGGTATAATCCGTTCCTGTTTTAGCTTGTCGAGCAAACGGTTTAGCGGCCAGAACGTTCAAAGGCCATTTGTACAAACGCTTCCAACAAAATGCGCGCGCTATAAAACCAAGAAAATAACGGACTTTTGTACAGAAAAGCGGGAAGGAAAGAATACCGCCAGAAATGCTATGGATTTTCGTTCGGGGCATCGAGCCCCTCACAAAAATTTTACTTTGCAAGACAAAGTATGCTTTGCCGTGCAAAGCAAAAGTTTCGTGAAGCCCTCGATGGGCTGAGCGAAAATCTATACGCTCCGCGTACATTTTTGCGGACCCCTCTAGCGCCTTGCGGGAAGCGCCGGATGCCGCTTAGATGATCTGAGAGAAAATCTATTCATCCTTTTGACCTTTTAAAAGCGCTCTGGGACCTGCGCATACGGCGCTCCGTTTATACGCAGCTTTGACGTTTGTCCGTCCAGCCTACAGGAGCCCGGCCAGCCAGGCCGCGGCCGACTGGATAGCGTCGGGCAGGGTATACAATAGCTGGAGGGTCAGCCGCAGCGCCGGACTCCACAGCCGCCAGACAATTTCCAGACAAATACGGACCGGCAGGGGCAGACCGTCGGCTCCCAGCACAAAGTCAAAGGCCCGCAGGCCGCCGCCGGCCGTATCGGGCAGGGACAGAGGGGTGGTAAAATCCGCGAAGCCGTTGGCCCGCACGGCGGTGTATGCCTCTCCCATGCCCCAAAGGGCCAGCAGGGGACAGAGCAGCAGCAGAGCGGTCAGCCAGAAGGCCCGGATAAAGTCGGTCCGGACGGCGGGGGCTGGGGCCCGTCCGGGGCCGGCCGCCTCCCGCCGTGGCATACGCGACAGGTAAGCGGGCGACGCGCCGCAGGCCGGGGCCGAAACGGGCCGGTTGCGCTTGACGTTCCAGGCCCTTTTACGGGCGGTCTTACGCCGGGCGCGCATCCGCTTTTCCTCCGTCTTTTGCTGCTTTGCCTCCATCTTTTTACAGGTTTTCGCCCTGCGTCTGGACTGGACGGCCGCCGACTTTTGCTGGCGTTTCAAGGCCGTATCCACCTGCCGGGCTACGGCGCGGCAGTATTTTTCTTCTCTTTTTTCATCCTTTTTTTTAACTTCCCTTTGCAACCGATGCGCCTCACTTTTTCAAGGATAGGAGAACCTGGGCCAGGGCCTTTCCCGCCAGCTCGCCGGCGTAAACCGCCTCGTCCAGGGTGTTGGCCTCGGTGCCCATCTCAAAGATCATAGCCCCTGCAGACAGGTGCTCGTTGTATTTTTTAGGGGCGAAATACATGGGACGGGCCAGGCCGGGATAAAGGGTTTCGCAGGTCTGCTGCATACGGATGGCCAGCCGGAAATTTTCCCGCCAGTTGGGGAAGCCTGTGACCTTGCCGTCCTCGCAGCCCATGACCAGCATGATCTGGGCCGCCTGCCGGCCGTCTATCTCCACCACCGGCTTTACCTTGTCCTTTTCCCCGCTGGAAACCGAATCCCGGTGTACGTCCAGAATTACCTTGATGGAAGGGTACTGCTCCAGATACCGCTGGGCGGTGACGGCCGACCGGCTGTAGCTGCCGGTGTAGGATTCCTTATCGTGGAGGGTTTTGTCGTGGAGCACCCCAACCCCGGCGGCGGTTAACTGGGCGGCGATCTCGTCCCCCACCCGAATGACGCTCTCGGCCGGGTTTTCGGAATGGGTGGGGTCCTGGGCTGTGTAGAAATCCCGGTCCTCGGGCATGTAGCCCTCGGTGGCGTGGGTATGGAGGATGAGCACCTCCGGCTCCCCGCTGACGGCCGGGGCCCAGCTCAGGCCGGCCTCCATCTCCTTTTGTAAATCCATATCCTTGGAGGTCATATTGCGGATGTAGATTTTATTCCAATTCAGCTTGGCCGTGTAGGGGGAAATGAACTTCTTTAGAATTTTCCCCTGGGCGTCGGCCGGGTCGGCGGTATAGCTGGCGGACGGCTGGGAGGACGACGGCGAATCGGACAGTACCGGCGCTTCCACAATCTGGGGGTCGGGAATATAGGGCTCGTCGTCCTCCAGAGACAGAACGGCCGCCGAGGCTCCCTCGGGCATGGTCAGCATGGCCGAAAAATAGGCGGCGCCGGCGGCCCGGCCCTTGCCCAGTCGGTCCAGCAGGCCGCTGCGGGCCACAAAGCAGACCAGACAGACGCACAAAAACAGGGCCGCCGCCCGCCGGAACAATCGCATAGTACGGCCCCCCTTCTTGTCCTTATCCGCCTGTATCATACGAAAGTATATGCGGCGGCGGGGGCGTATAGTACCTTTTTCGACCCGCCGAAGCAGGGCGGGGATGGGGACGGAGGTAAGGGCCAGGGACGGACCTAGGCGGGGGTACGGACGGGACAAGGGCGGAGAGAAAACAGAACGCAAAGGGGTGACGAACGGGGCGCAGGTCCCTCGCCGGAATAAGGGAGGCGAAGAAGGATGAGGGAGCTGGCAGCCTCCCGGCCCCGGCTCCACCTGATCCCTAAAAAGAAATAAAAGAGCGGTAAGGCGGGAAATCCCAGTACGGCCCTGCCGTGTCCTTAGCGGCCGTCAGGCGGCCGCCCGGCAAAGCGGCAGCGTCCTTCGCTTACGCTTGCGGCCCCTCCCAGGTTTCCTGTTTCATCCGTCTTTCCGGGTTTCGATGCAGGGCCCGTTTGTATGCAAACATCGCCCCTTTGCCCGCTTGGGACAGCCTTGCGCGTCAAAACGCCCGGCAGCCGCGCGTCTTGCCTGCATCCGGTTCTTTCCCTTGTCATGGTCCGCATCCGGGCAAAAGGCCGGCTTTTCTCCGGTTTCATATAGACGCTGGCGCATCAGCCGTCGGTCAAACTCAGCAGGGTTTCGGAATCCAGACCGGGCTGGAGGGCGCAGTTGATGGCGTGGGCTACAAGCTGGGCGGCCCGGTCGACCAGCAGGTCGATCTCCCGGGGGGTGACGATCATACTGGCTCCTCTGGGCTCGGTCAGCTCCCGGTCGGCGGGGGGCTCGCCTCCCAGCAGGTCGTAGGCCAGGGTGCCCGCGTCCACCACAGTGGGGACCCCCATGGAAACCACCGGCACATGCAGGGTCTCCTCGCTGATTTCCTGCCGCCGGTTGCCCACCCCCGCGCCGGGGGCGATGCCGGTGTCCGAAATCTGGACGGTGCAGCCCAGGCGGGCCAGCCGTCGGGAGGCCAGCGCGTCCACCACCACCACGGCGGCGGGCTTGATCCGCTCCACCGAGCCGGCGATGATTTCAGAGGTCTCGATACCGGTCTGCCCCAGTACGCCGGGGGCCAGCACGGCCACGGGACGCAGATCGCCCAGTCCGGCCGAGCGGGCCACCTCGCCAGTGATATGCCGGGTGGCCAGAATACGGGCGGCGGTTTTGGGGCCCAGCGCGTCGGGGGTGATGCGGGTGTTGCCCAGTCCGGCTACCAGCACCGTCCCCTCGTCGGGCAGCAGGGCCGCCAGCTCCCGCCGGACGGCGGCCAAAGCGTTTTCGTCCATACCGGCGTCGTCCGAGAAGGGGGGGACCTCGATGGTCACATAGGTGCCCGGCTTGCGGCCTAGGGCCTTCTCTCCCTCCTCGTCCTTTACCTTGATGCGGGTGACCCGCACGCTGCCGATTTGTATCTCGTCGCTGTCCACGCCGGGAGGGAGCCGCCGCTCCTCCTCCAGCATCTCCTTCTGTTCCAGGGCTAGGTCGGTACGCAGTTGCATATTGTCTGTCTCCTTTATCCAAGGGCGCGGCCGAAGGGGTCAAAATGACGAATATCATGGCCGCGCGCTGGCGTTTCAGTTTCCTTTATTTGCTAGTATGCCTCGCCTGCGTCCCGCTATCCGGTCAGGTATACACTCCGCATAAATTTTTGCGAAGTTTCAGCGTCTGTTTTAAAAATCCAGCGTCCTGCTTTACCCTTTGGCTAGAAGGGCCAAAGAAGGTTGGCAAAGATGAATCGCAAAGAAATCTATATTTTTGAGAAAACCGTTATTATCCTTGAAAGTCGCTCGTTATCACGCGGGAGGCGTAGGAATAGCCGTTCACATGCGCCGCCGTCCGCTTAAACAATTCCATCGCTTTTTCACAATCCGCTTGGTTCAAGATCGTAAAATGATAATCCTCGCCCGCCCCGTCGAAAGCGACGATATATAAATCCTTTAATTGGGCGGAAAGCTCCGCCAGCCATTCAATTATACAGTCGTCGTTCGAAAACCTTTCCTTATCGATGACAAAGTCAAGACCGCGGGCCGTTTTGATACCGTCCTCGATAAACCAAAAGAAGTCCTCCAGACAGGGAGCTCCGGCGTCGGAAGAAATAAAATAATATTGCGGTTTTACCAGCTGCTTGCCGGCGTCGGCCGTATTTCCGAAGGGATCGTCCGGATCGGCGTCTTGACCGGAAAGCAGGTAGAGCACAGCGGGAATACCGCCGTATCCGTCGGCGTCCTTTTCCAAATACGCTTTACAGCGATGAAAAACCGCTTCATTGTGCCCGCGAAGTATAAGGGCGCAAAATTCTTTTAATGCCTCAAAATTAGGATTTGCCGGCGTCTTTCCCGCTGGATTTGTATGTATCATTTCGAAATCCTCCCTCTATACGTATGGTTTTCGGTTTTCCGGCTGATTATAGCACGGCCAGGCGTTCCGTTCAAATTTTTTATAAAGCGGCTGAGGACGGAAAGGGTTCCCGCCTATCTGAGACAGAAGGGTCGGAAATATTTTCTTTACAAGCTCTGTAAAGTGTGCTATAATACTCTCGCTCATATGGGATAAGCTTATAAGGCGAACCGTACGGGCTTACCGGCTTCTACGCACAGGGCGCTTGCCCAAGGGGAGACGCCAAAACCCTGCGCTTGGATTCCGGCGGACGATTTTATCATCATGAAAGAGGTGTTTTCCATGCTCAAGGAAGAAAAGCAGCAGATTATGGACACGTACAAGACTCACGATGGGGATACCGGTTCTCCCGAGGTGCAGATCGCGCTGTTGACCAAGCGTATCAACGATCTGACCGAGCACCTGAAAATCCATCAGAAGGACCATCATTCCCGCCGGGGCCTGCTCAAAATGGTCGGCCATCGCCGGAACCTGCTGGCCTATCTGCAAAAGGTGGACATCGAGCAGTACCGCGTTATCATCAAGAAGCTGGGTATCCGTAAGTAAAAAATGCGCGGGCAGGCCGGTTCGGGTGAATCGGTCTGCCCTTCTGTTTAGCAAACAGGGTCAAAAAAGGTTGATATATGCGGAGCGGTTCCGTTTTAGCAGTGAATCGGGCGTTCAAGTGGTAGATTTCTCTGCGGCCCATCTAAGCGAACAGCCAAAGGCTGTCCTGGCGCCTGGTGTCCCGGTGCTGAAGCACCTCTACCCGGCGCTAACGCGCCTCTGCCTGGAGGTCCCGGCGCTAACGCGCCTCTGCCTGGAGGTCCCGGCGCTAACGCGCCTCTGCCTGGCGACCACAGCGCTAACGCGCCTCTGCCTGGCGACCACAGCGCTAACGCGCCTCTGGCTGCTTCCCGCAAGGGACGCCAGAAAGAGGTTTGGCCAGAGGCCAAACCGGGACGCCAGCGAGGAGCGCTAAAGGGCCTCACAAGAATCTATACTGTGAACGGCGGATTTATTGCTAAACTGGCCCCCTCCGTAAATATAAAAATTTTATGGAGGTACAATATGTTCGAATCATTCAAGACCTTTTCTACCGAGCTGGCCGGCCGTCCGCTGGTCGTCGAAACCGGTAAGATGGGCCAGCTGGCCAGCGGCTCCTGTCTGGTCCGCTACGGCGAGACGGCGGTTTTCGTAGCCGCCACCATCTCCCAGAAGCCCCGGGACGGCATCGACTTCTTCCCTCTGTCGGTGGACTTTGAGGAGAAGCTCTATTCCGTGGGCAAGAGTCCCGGCTCCTTCACCCGCCGGGAGGGCCGTCCCACCGAGAAGGCCATCCTGGCCTCCCGGCTCATCGACCGGCCCATCCGTCCCCTCTTCCCCAAGGATATGCGCAACGACGTGTCGGTGGTCTGCACCGTCATGTCCACCGACCCCGACTGTTCTCCCGAGATTGCCGGCATGATCGGCACCTCTGTGGCTCTGTCCATCTCCCAGATTCCTTGGGACGGTCCCATTTCCGGCGTGGTCGTGGGCTACGTGGACGGGCAGATTGTCCTCAACCCCACCGCCGAACAGGCGGCCAGGTCCAAGATGCATGTCACCGTGGCCTCCACGGCCGACTTGGTCGCCATGATCGAGGCCGGCGCCGACCAGGTGTCCGATGAGGTCATGTTCGACGGGATTATGGCCGGCCACGCCGAAAACCAGAAGATCGTGGCCTTTATCGAGGATATTCAAAAGCAGATCGGCAAGGAGAAGATTCCCTTTGTCTCCAACGACCCCTCCGAGGAGATGTTCGAGGCGGTCAAGGCCTTCGCCATCGATAAGGTCAAGTTCGCCATGGATACCGACGACAAGCGCGTCCGCGACGAGCGGCTGGCCCCCGTCTACGAGGAGGTCCACGCCGAATTTGACGAGAAGTACCCCGAGGAAACCGCCAAGCTTGACGACTGTATGTACAAGCTGCAAAAGTTCGTCGTCCGCCGCTGGCTTTTAGACGAGGGCAAGCGGGTGGACGGCCGCGGCATCGACGAGATCCGCCCCCTGGCCGCCGAGGTGGGGCTCCTGCCCAGGGTGCACGGTTCGGGCATGTTCACCCGCGGCCAG
>JAAVYX010000171.1 GCA_022791355.1 Clostridiales bacterium
GGACACCCACTGGTTACCCGAGCAGGTGGCGTTGAGATAGGCCCCGTCCCGGGAGCCCCGTACGACGGCGCCGCCGGTCAGTTCCCCATCCTCCGCCTCGATCTGAACAACGGTGGAGCCATCCTCCGAAAAACGGGCCATGTATTGCTGTTGGTCGCAGAACCAGACCTTGTAGGTGAAGCTGGCCCGGGGATCCGACTTTGCGGATAGGGTTATCGAGCCGGCCTGATTGCGGCCGGCCGGCTGTTTCACCGCCACGTCATATTTGTCCTGATAGGCCGTCAGCCGGCAGCCCAAAACAGGCAGAAGCTCCCCGTCGGCCAGGTAGTAATATTCCTTCTGCCGGATGTCGAGAGAGGCGAAAACCTCATCCCCCGCGGTCAGCTGAGCCGCGGGGGTGGGGAAGGACCAGTATTTAATAAAATCGATCTGGGTGAAGGACTTCTGCTCGCCGGTATGGCTAACTGTAAAGGTGTTGCGCCCCTTATCCAGCTCTACATAGACGTCGTAGAGCCGCCAGGTTTGCCATCCGTAGTTTTTGAACCGGACGATCTGCGCCTGGTCCTCCTGCCCGTTGGTCCAATACCGATAGCCGGCGTTGATCTGGTCCGAACCGCTGCCGGTACATAATTGGATCAGATAAGTGCCGGCCTCGGGAGCATCCAGGCGGAATGTGACGGTGGAGTTCGTATCGTCCACCTTTCCCACGCAGGCCAGGCGGGAAGCCGTAAAGTAATTTTGCATTACCTGGCACTTGCCCGTGAGGGTCGCGTCCTCCGCCTGCAGCGTCTGAACCACCGAGCCTGGGACGACTGCCGCATCGGCCCATACGCTTCCTAGCATGGTCAGAGTCAAAACTAGGGCCAGAACTACCGAGATTGGTTTTTTCATAAAGCGCATCCTTCCGCAGTTTTATTATTAAAAAGCATAACATTTTAGAACTATACAAACAACTGTATATAATCATTTTGATATTGTAAATATATAAGTTCATTTTATAGCAGGCTATGTGTAAACAAAAGTAAAGCCGCCCTATGGGCGGCTTTCGCGCTTTCTACATCTTACTGTATAAAAGCCGGATCGGCCCGGCGGAGCAGGGCGGCCAGCCCGGTCTGTCCGGGCGCATGGGGCAGACGCTGTAGACAGCGGTCGGCCCGGCGGCGGTACATGCAGATCACGGGATGATCGGCCGCCGTCTGCCGGGCGGCTTTCAGCGCCCGGTCGGTACGGCCCTGCCGGACCTCCCGCCGCAGAGCGGGCTCCCGCTGAAAGGCCAGAATCACCGGCAGGGTGACCACCCCGCCCTGCAAATCCGCCCCCGTATCCTTGCCCGCCTCTTGTCCTTCCCGGCAGAGGTCCAGCCAGTCGTCCCGCATCTGGAAGAGCATACCCATACGGTAGCCCAGCTCGGCGAACAGACGCTGCTCGGCGGCCTCGTACCCTGCGGTAACGGCCCCGGTAAGAGCGGAAAGGGCGAAGAGCGCGCCGGTCTTGCCCGAGATGATGCGTAAGTATTCCCGCACGGTCAGCTCCAGGTTGAAACGGCTCCTTTGCTGGAGCATTTCTCCCCGGCAAAGCCGGGACATGGCCTCGGATAAGAGGGAAAGATAACGGGCCGGCTGATCGGCCGGCGCGCCGCCGTCCGGACAGCAGAGGGAAAAACAGCGGGTGAGCAGATAATCCCCGGCCAGTACGGCGGTACGGTCCCCAAAGGCGGCGGGCAGAGAAGCCCTGCCCCGCCGGGTCTTGGCCCGGTCCAGAATATCGTCGTGCACCAGCGTGGCCAGATGGAGCAGCTCCACAGCGGCCAGACGAGGCAGCAGGGCGGCCGGTACGGTTCCCTTTTCGTCCAGAGCGGCCTGTATGCCCAGCCGGGCCCGCAGCATTTTACCCTTGCCCGTCTTCAGGTGCTGGAAGGGCGCCCGAAAAACCCCGGTTGGGTCGGTCAGGGCCGCGTCTATATACTGGGAAATCCCTTCCAGGGCCTGTTCGGGTTGTAAACGGTCCGGAAAAGAGGGTGAAGCGGAAAAAGAAGCCAATGTAATATCCTCCTAAGCGCTTTGTAAAGCAAAGCGTCCCAACAAAGCGGTTTCGGTTTACAGGATCAATCGCCCCGGCCTGTAGGGGTTACAGGCCCCGGATATGCAGACGGTCGGGGATGGGTATGAGCAGACGGGCCAAAAAGCCTACCAGCAGGCCGGTAAGAGCGCCCGCTATGAGCAGGAAGGGCAGATAGTATAAAAGGGCCGAAAAGGGCATGACCAGCAGGGCGGCGCACCACTGCCCCACATTGTGGGTCACCCCGCCCGCCAGACTGACCCCCAGCTGTGAAAAAGGAGACAATCTTTTTAGCAGGGCCATCATGAGCAGACTGAGCAGCCCGCCGGCCAAGGAATAGATCAATCCCATCACATGACCGAAGAGGAGACTGACCAACAGAATCCGGGCCAGCTGTAAAAGCAGGGCGGGCTTTAATCCGTTTCGATAGAGGACGAAAACGACGGCGATATTGGTAAGTCCCAGCTTGACGCCGGGAATGCCGAAGGAAAAGGGAATCAGCAGCTCCAGCCAGCTCAGGGCCAATGCCAGGGCCAAGAGATTCGCATAGTAGGCCAGTCTTTTCGCCATGACCCTATCCCTCTTTCCTTTATAGATTTCTCTGCGGGGCGTCTAAGCGAACAGCTTTTGGCTGTTCTGGCGACCGCGGCGCTCACGCGCCTCTGGCTGCTTCCCGCAAGGGACGCCAGAAAGAGGTTTGGCCAACGGCCAAACCGGGAAGGCAAGCGCGAATCGCTGGAACCTGTTTTAAAACCAAAAAAGATGAAGTTTTATCGAGATAAGAGGGATGGAAAGGAAAAAAACGCAAACAACGCTTTCGCATTTCAAGGATTTTCTGAGGTATGCATCGCCTTTTATGGGAAAATATACGCAAAGCGTGTCCTTTATTGCGCCACCCCGTCGATTTCATTCCCTTTGTCCGAACGAATTTCCACCGTCACCCGGTTGGGCAGGCAGACGATGGACTGGCCCCCCTTGGATATGACGGCGTGCTCCACGCAAATTTGGTCGGGACAGTCGGCCCACTCCATACGGGCTTGTCCCTTTTCAATGACCAGTCGGTTGGTCACCCGTCCGTCGCCGTCGGCGACGTCGACCCTTTGGTCGGCGGACAGGGGGTATTCGCCGTACAGCTCCCCGTCCCGGGTGACTACCGCCCGGTCGCCCTTTCCCCCAAAAAGGGCGAAGCCGGCCAGCAGCAGGACGGCCAGCGTAAGGACGGCGGCCAGCAGCCAAACGTCCGCTCTTTTCCAGAAGGGACGGCGGCGCTTTTGCGCGGGGACCGGCACGGTTTGCTTTTGCGTATCCAGCATGGCCCGGCCCCCTTTTTTACGTTTTGCTCGTTCGTTTTTTATTTTACAAGCAGCAAGCTTTGCAGCGGCATTTTTTCTGTCTTTTGATTAGGGGCAGTTTGAAAAATCGGAATTGCCGTCATATTCTAC
>JAAVYX010000172.1 GCA_022791355.1 Clostridiales bacterium
ACACAAAGTATTCCCGCGCTTTTTTCCTTGTGGCCACTCGTCCTGTGCGAAAATTCCGTCAATTCCTCTATTTTCTAACAAGCCCTAAGCATAGATTCATTTAAGGCAAGAATCGCAAAAAGCGCCCTTCTATTTCACATGTTTGGGGCATGGCCCCGCCCTTCCCAAGCAATATAAGACCGTGCGTTTTAGCCCTTGCACGCCCTCTCCCGGCACGCCTCAAATTTGGGTGAGCAGCATCCGCTTGAGCAAGGCCGCCCGCAAACTCTGCCGGGACTCGGCGGGCGCCTCCCGCAGCACAGGGGCGGACAGAGCCGCCTCCATAACAGCGCCCTCCCCCTCGCCGATGAGATGACCGTATATGCAGTTGTCCAGCACCGCCCGGGCGCTGGAATCGTCCAGCCGGTCGCCGATGGAATTGATGATGTGCATAAGGGCGGAGGCCCGGTTGAGCCGCACTCGGGTGATTCGGATATAGCCCCCGCCCCCCCGGCGGCTCTCCACAATGTATCCCTGCTCCGGCGTAAACCGGGAGGTTAAAACGTAATTAATCTGGCTGGGCACGCAGCCCACGCTCTCGGCCATTTCATTGCGCTTGATTTCAGCCGAGTCCCGGCCGGAAGCGTCCAGCAGCTGTAGAATCTTCTCGGCGATTAAATCGCTCATTTTCATGGGTCCTCTCCCCCGCCTTCCCCGACGCCCGTCCATAAAATTTGACCTTACCTGACCTTGTATGCGTTCAGTATAACACAAAGGGAGGTAAAGTCAAATTTTTATGCGCAGATTTTTCAAATTGTTCACAAACTACGGGACTACTTTTCAGCCTTTTTGGAATCGGACGGCCTTCTGTCCGCATGCTCCCGCCGGTAACGGCCTCGGTGGGCCAGACTGCGGGGCTCCTCAGAAAAGGGGTCGGGGGTCAGTTCTTCCGCGATCTCATGGTCATAGTCGTCGTAATACAGTCCAAAGCGGACGCCGAAGCGCTGGGACATGGGGCAACAACCTTCCTTTCAATATATGGACGGCGATAGGGAAACATTCCGGGCCGATGCGCTGTCGATCTTGACAGGATTATTGTCTGCCGGCTGGCAAGAAATATTACAGACGCACACGGATATTTTTATAGAATCTATAAAAAACGGCCGCCTAGGCCGTACCGGCCTGGAAAACGCCTGCCTGCGGAAGCAGACAGATGCGCAAAAAAATAGTAGCTGCGCTACTACCATCTACCGCCAAGGGCTAATACGCCCAGCGGCGGCCAAGCTGGGGGCTGGCGGCATTCTTTGGATGCAGGCCGGCGAAAGCCCGATGGCCGTCCTGCGGCTACCTTTCGGCCGGCAATACAGCTTGCGGCGTTTTTCCCCGTAAAACCGTATGACGCCTTGTCCGTCTATAAACTACGGCCAGCCGGACCGCCCCGGCTGGGGCCTTTTCGTTTTAAAGTCCTCGGCAGGACGACGGGCATAATACATAATAAGATATGATATTGGGTTTTATTTTATCGTGGAAGGCGGAAATACAAACCGGCAGCGTTCCGGTCTGGGTTGTAAGGACCGCCTGCGGGCCGCTCGCAGGATCAGCCGTCAAAGGCGGCTCTGCCGGAAGAACGCTTCGGCCGCCTTTCCTACGCGGAGCTCTCTTCCGTAAAGCTTTGCAGAACCTGGCGGCGGCTCAAGCGCGGCTGGCAAAACCGGACTGCCAACAGCTGTCCTCCAGGAAGCGCTTAACCTGCTCTGCCGGCCGGCCAGTAACCGTGCCTCGGGGGGCGGCGGCTGCCGCGTATGGTCCCTTAAAGGAAGATGGCGCGCATGGTAAGCCCTAGATCTGCGACCGGCCGGATACCCGTTTTATAGATTGCTACAGACGATTTATAAAAACCTTGTAACCAAAATGCCGCCGCCGCCATAGACTGTTGATGAAGGCACGAAAGGAGGAAAAACGGCATGTGCAACAACTTATTTGGCGGCTCTAGCTGCACCTGGGTTCTGATCCTCGTTGTTCTGGTACTGTGCTGCTGCGGCAATGACAACGGCTGCGGTTGCGGTTGCGGCAACGCCCGTCGCGGTAACGACTGCGGCTGCGGCTGCAACGACGATTGCTGCTGCTAGTCGGCAAAGCGTGAGGCCGGGCTTAGTTGTAGCAATTCCCAAAACATAAGCCCGGTCAGCCACAGGCAAAAAGGCCGCCGGAAGCGTTCTGCTTCCGGCGGTTTCTTTTTGTATATTTTCCTCAACCCGCTGCGGCTGGCCGTAGAAAGTATGGCCATAGTTAATCCAGATTTTAAAGCAGCCTGGAAGGGCGCGTGTCCCTCCAGCGTCAAAGCTTCCGTTGGCCCCGCAGCCCGCAAACGAACGATTCGCTCCGCCTGTTGATTACAGAAAAACCTTTCCCTAACAATCACCAAAAAAGCAGAAACCGCACCGCCGTTCCCCTGTATGCAAAGGTTGACGCGGTTCCTGCTTTCAGCGTGCACAGGGTTCCCCCTATCGGCCCTCCGGCCGTTCCCGGAACTGCTGGGGCGGGGCGGCTTGGGGGATCTGCTGCTTGAGGGAGGCCCGGGTCTTACGGATCTCGGCCAGATTGGCGGTCAGGCCCTCGTCGGCCCGGCGCATAATATCGTCCACAAAGTCCTGCGCAGCCTTGCGCATCTCCCGGCTTTTGGCCTGGGCGCCCGATATGATCTCGCTGGCCTTCTGTTGGGCCAAACGGGTAATCTCCTCCTGGGCCACCAAGGCTTTGGCCCGCTCCTCGGCGGCGCGGATAATGGTGTCCGACTCCCGCTTGGCGGTGGTGATAATATCGGCGCGGTCGGCCACGATGCCGCGGGCCTGCTTGATCTCGGGCGGCATGTTCAGACGGATATCGTCAATGACTACCCGAAGCTTTTCGGCCTCCAATACGGCGCGGCCGCCGGGCAGCTTCATTCCCTTATCCAGCATTTCATCCAATTGGTCCAGGAGCTCTTCCATGTTGTTCGCCATCTCTACGCATCCTTTCCGCTCAGTCTTCTTTGAATATCCTCATGAATCGCCGCAGGAACAAATTCCTGAATATTGCCGCCCATGCTCCCGATGAGCTTGACCATGCTGGAGCTTAAATACATGTACTCCGAGCTGGTGGTTAAAAACACCGTCTCGGCCTCGGGGTTCAGCTTTTTATTGGTCAGCGCCATCTGGAACTCATATTCAAAGTCTGACATGGCGCGCAGGCCCTTGATAATGGCCTTGGCTCCCCGTTTTCGGGTATAGTCGGCCAGCAGGCCGCCGTAAGCGTCCACCTCCACGTTGGGGATGTCCGCCGCGGTTTTGCGAATCATCTCCATGCGTTCTTCCACCGAAAAGCTGGGGGTTTTACTGTTGTTGGTCATCACGACGACTACCACTTTCTGGAACATCTGGGAAGCCCGGCGGATAATATCCAAATGCCCCACTGTGATGGGATCGAAGCTGCCCGGGCAGACAGCGATGATTTCGCTCTTCAATTCTCCGCCCTCTTTCTATACAGGGTAACGGCGACCTTGCCGTAGCGATAAACCCTTTGCTTTACAAAGTCCCCCGCCTGTTCCGGCAGCGGGACTTCTTCCCCGCGCTGAACGGGATGCTCGCAGAGAATGACGCCGTGCGCCCGCATACAGGCGGCGGTTTTCTCCAGCGCGTCCCGCAAAATACCGGCGTGATAGGGCGGGTCCAAAAAGGCGATATCAAAGGTCTGCCCGGCGTGGGCCAGGTAAGAGGCGTAGTCCGAGCGCAGCACCCGCGCCCGGTCGGCCAGACCCGTATCGGTCAGATTTTTCCTGACCACCTGCACCGACGCCTCAGCCGCGTCCACAAAAACGGCCAGCTCGGCCCCCCGGCTCAGGGCCTCTATTCCCATCTGGCCGGAGCCCGCAAACAAGTCCAAAAATCGCCGGCCCTCTATATCAAATTGGATAATGCTAAAAATCGCTTCTTTGACCCGCTCGGCAGTGGGACGCACGTCCTCTCCCGGCAGGGTCTCCAGCCTACGGCCTCTAGCCGTCCCGGTTATCACTCTCATGTCAATCGCCATGCGATACCTCATTCGCACAAAAAACCATGTAACGATAGCTTTTTCCGCCCGGTATCTTTCCTTTCCTCGTGTTTTTTCAGACCAACACTTCAAATTCATCAGCCTGCCGGCAAAATAAGCCGACCATACATGATTTCATAATATTATCCCATCTTACGACGGTTTTTGTCAATACCTTTTTGCATTTTCTCGAAAGTCCGTACAGCCGGCCGCGCCCCCCTGCTGTACAATCCGCCGCCGGTGTTTTTATATCTGAACTTTACGCCGTCTACCTCCAAGGGCTAATACGCCCAGTGGGGGCCAAAATAGGAGCTCGCAGCGTTCTCCGACACAGGCGGACGACAGCAGGCCGCTCTACGGGCGCTTACCAAGGGACGCTCTATCGAGCGGCCGCCAGTTGCCGGGCAAAGCCCGGCTGCCTTTCGGCCGGCAACGCGGTTCGCGGCGTTTTTCCCTTAAAACCGTATAGTACCTTGTCAATCGACGGTAGTGTGTTTTTAACACGTTTTAAAGCAAAGAAGGTGTTATCAGTATGCGCCGGTTTCAACCGATTTTGCAAATATTTTTCTTCTTAATACCCGTCTCTTGAAAAAACGGGATTTACGGACGCCATCCGCTTCCAAAAGCCCAGACGTTTTTGAGGGACGTCCCCGCCGTTTTGCCTGCCGCCAGCCGGTTTTCGACCGACTGATTATGCCCGGTATCTATGGGCCGCCCAGATACTGCCGCTGGGCGTATGGATTCTGAGACGGATGGAGACGCCCTATTCAGATGAATGATGATCGATTTTATCTGTAAGATGTGTTATAGTAATGTTGGAATTAAACTTGTTAAGGGCGTTAAGGGCCAATCGCAGCAAGGAAAACTGCCGGTAAAAAAAGCTTTTGGGCCGGCGGCGGCCTGCGGGCGGGGCGGTTCTCACCGGCCGGCCGCTTGCCCTTATCAAAAACGGAGGGATGGACAGCATGGTCTACACGGTTACCTTCAATCCGGCCATCGACTATGTGGTGCGTATGGAATCCTTTACGGCCGGCGCGGTCAACCGCACCGCAGGCGAGCTGATACAGTACGGCGGAAAGGGGATTAACGTATCCGTCATGCTGCGTCGTCTTGGGGTCGCCAACACGGCGCTGGGCTTTGTGGCCGGTTTTACCGGACGGGCTGTGGAGGAAGGGCTGCGTACAGAAGGCGTAAACGCCGACTTTATTCGCCTGAGCGGCGGCCTTACCCGCATCAATATTAAAATGATGGCGGACAAGGAAAGCGAGATCAACGGCCGGGGACCGGACATTGACCAGGCGGCCCTGGCGGCTTTATACGCCAAGCTGGAAGATCTGACGGCTGGGGACTACTTGGTGCTGGCCGGCAGCGTCCCCGCCTCCCTGCCCGCGGATATATACCGGCGGATTCTGGAGCGGCTTCGGGGCCGGGGGATACAGGCCGTAGTCGACGCGGAAGGCGGCCTGCTGCGGGAAACCCTTGCTTATAGACCCTTTCTGGTCAAGCCCAATAGCGTCGAGCTGGGAGCCATGTTCGACGCTCGTCTGGAAACCGACGGCCAGATAGAGGACTGCGCCGGCCGGCTGCGGCAAATGGGAGCCCGCAACATACTGGTCTCCCGTGCCGCCCGCGGGGCCATCCTGCTGGACGAGACCGGTCTTGTCCATAAAATTACCGCTCCAAAGGGCCAAGTCAAAAATTCGGTGGGAGCGGGCGACTCCATGGCGGCCGGCTTTCTGGCCGGCTGGCTGGAAACCGGGGACTACGCCGCCGCCCTGCGTATGGGTACGGCCGCCGGCAGCGCCACCGCCTTTTCTGACGGATTGGCCGAACGGGAGCAGGTGGAAAAGCTGTTGGAAATGAATTATGAAGCATTCCCATCTCCCTCCGCGGACTAATACGCGCAGCAGCAGCCCAAAGAGCGGCCCTCGCAGGTAGTCCAAAAGGGGGCTCTATCTGGGAATTGACAGGAAACTATCGGGGAATTAGCTGCGTTTTCGGATTCGGCAGGCGACAGTCAACCATTCTTTCGCGCGGCTTAAGGCCGCCCTTACAAGGCGGCGGTCTTCGCCCCCATGTGACTCGCCGCTGGGGCTTGCGGCGTTTTACGAGGAAATAATCGCCGCAGGCACGATTTTTTCCCGTAAAACTCTGCCAAGCGTATTGCCTCTTATCGATAGGTGATATGGTAAGTCAAAACCGCCTGTGAACAGGCGGTATGCAAAGGGCCTGAAAGGATCTATTACCGGCTTTAGTCCCTCGAGAGGGGCCTCAATAAAAATCATAGCGTCTCACCCGGGCCTCCTAAACGGGGCAAATTTGCTTGCCGTAAGTACGGAACTATATTTACTTTTGCTTTTCAATTCTTTGGTCCGCCTTTCGCATACGCTTTTTTGTCCCCCGCCAGAGCTAGGGGAGGTCTCATGCTTAAGCGGATAATAAAAACGCCCCGCCCGATGGGAATGGCCGTATGCAGCTCGTTCTCATCGGGCGGGGCGTTCTAATCATTATCGGGCGGCGCGCCATCCAGCTCTACGCAGCGCACCGCGACGCGGCTCCCGCCTCCAACCGTACAGGTAAAAAGGGTCAAATCCCACTCGCCCGCCTCCATCTCCTCCATGGCTGCGGGTCCGAGCTGCCGCACTTCGGTTACCTCATACGTAAAGCGGTTCTCATCCATATCTGTAAAAATCACGCTGTCTCCCGGAGCCAGCTTTTTCAAGCCGCCAAAGTGCCGGGGATAGTTGTGCGCCGCAACAATCAGATCGCCCAGGTAGGCCGACCCCTTGTAGCGGCAAGGGGCCAGCCGCAGCTTGGGGTAACTCCAGTCCTCTATCACTGGGAGAACGAGATGCAGGGACGGGACCTCGAGTCTTCCGATGTATCGGTTTCCATCAAACATCTCTGCGGGCATCTCCATTTCCGGCGTAAAAACAGCATCGGGAACCGGCTCCTCCCCGGGTGACGCCCCGAACCGGCCCGCTTCCGCCTTGTCCAGGGCCGCCGCGTCCATCTGTTCGAGCACATTTTCCACGCTTTTGGCCGCGCGGCCGGCGTCCCACAGATTGTAAAGGGAAAGGCAGAGGGCTGCCGACAGCAACAGCCCTCCGAAAATCCAATACTTATTCCGCATGCTTTTTCTTATGGGTCCACAGGCCCGCGCCCAGCGCCGCCGCGCCTGCGGCGGTCAACAGCCAGACCGGCCACCAGACCGCTCCGGTCTGCGGCAGCCGCGAGCCGTCCGGCTGGTCGGGTTGGTCCGGCTTATCCGAAGAACCGGGTCTGTCCGGCTTGCTCGGGTCATCCGGTTTACTCGGATCGTCCGGCTCATTGGGTTTGTCATCGTTGGTGATGATGAAGGTATTATCCTGCTGCATGACGGATACGGTAAAGCCGTCGGGTATATCGGTCTCTTCCACACTCCAGCGATAACCCCCGTCCAGCTTATCCCATGTGTAGGTCCAGTTGTTGGCGGCGCTCAGGGTGACCCGCTCATACTCCTGTCCATCGCGGTAAAGCGTCACGGCAACGGAATCCGCCGCTGTCCCGCCGTTATCCAGCGTCCACCTCTTGAGGACGGTTACGCTGTCTGTGGGCTCATCGGGCGGCGTATCCTTCTTGGTATTGGTAAAGGCAGCCGTACTGGGCGTTTCGCCGATTGTCCCGGTGATAACGCCGGCGCTGGGCTCGCAGACATAGTCGCCGTCCGCCGTCTCGGTCACGGTATAGGCAAGACCCTGGGGCAGCTCCCGGGCCGTTTTGCTCTCCCCGTGCTTTAACGTAAA
>JAAVYX010000173.1 GCA_022791355.1 Clostridiales bacterium
GGACACGGGAAGCGCCCACGCCCACGAACATCTCCACAAAGTCGGATCCTGAGATGGAGAAGAAGGGCACCCCGGCCTCACCGGCCACAGCCCGGGCCAGCAGAGTTTTACCCGTGCCGGGCGGGCCCACCAGCAGTACGCCTTTGGGAATCCGTGCGCCCAGGTCGTTGAACTTCTTGGGGCTCTTTAAGAACTGGACGATTTCGGCCAGCTCCTCTTTTTCCTCATCCGCCCCGGCCACGTCAGCGAAGGTGGTCTTACGTTTATCATCCATGGCCTGCTTGACCTTGGCCTTGCCGAAGCTCATGGTCTTGTCGCCGCCCATCATGGACTGATTCATCCGCTTCATCACAAAGATCCAGAAGCCGATCATCAGGGCGATGATCAAAACCGTGGGCAGCAGGTTCATCAGCCAGGAAGCCTGATTGCCCTTTTTATAATTGTAGTTGATTCGTTCCTTTTCGCCGGGCTTATACTGGGCGTTGTTCTCGGCCAGATAGTCCTTGACGTCGTTATAAAAAATCGACGCGTCGGCCACATTATAGCGATAACGCTGCCCGTCCTCCCGCTTGATGTAAACCAGCTCGCCGCTGTACAGATTCAGCTCGAAATCCGATATCTGATTCTCCATCACCAGCGCCTTGATATCGCTGTATTTTTCCTTGGCCTCCCGCTGGGTGCCCCAGACCACAAATAACACGGCCATAATCAGCACCAAGGGAATGCCCAGATACAGCAGGACGTTTCGCAAATTTTTATTCAATCAATTCCACTCCTTCCGCCGGATTGAAAATCTGCCTGCCACAGCCGCGGGGCGCCGTCTCGGCAAGCGTCCGCCGCCCGGTCCCAGGTCCCCTGCCGTCCCGTTGGGACGCCCTGCGAAACCCCGCCCGGCTTGACGGAAAGCATTACTGGTTCGGCTCCCGGCTTATGCGCGCAAATTCTCCTTTAACCCCCGTAGACCTCCGGCTTCAAAACGCCTAAGAAAGGCAGATTGCGGTATCGCTCGGCATAGTCCAGTCCGTAGCCCACCACAAATTCATCCGGCACCTCTGCGCCCACATAATCGGCCTGCAAATCGGCTACGCGCCTTTCCGGCTTATCCAAAAAGGCGCAGATTTTTACGCTCTTCGGATTGCGCGCCTCCAGCAGCTCGAGTATGTAGGACAGGGTCATGCCGGAATCCAGGATATCCTCCACCAAAAGCAGGTCGTAGCCCTCCAACTGCAGGTCCAGATCCTTGATAATCTTGACAACGCCCGAGGTTTTCGCGCCGCTTCCATAGGAGGAAACCGACATAAAGTCGATCCGACAGGGTATGGTAATCGCCCGCATGAGGTCGGCCATAAAGACCACCGACCCCTTGAGGATGCTGACCATGAGCAGATTCTTATCCATATAGTCCTCTGAAATCCGCCGGCCCAGACGGGCGACTAACTCCTGAATTTCCTTTTCGCTTAAAAGAATCTCTTTTACATCCTTATGCACCCGCAACATCCCCTATCCTTATATTGTATCATCCGCTGGCGGATTCATTCCCTTTCTTTTGAAAAAAGCGCCGGCTCCCGCCCCTCAAAAAGAGAGCCGCATGATATGCAGGAGCCGAAAAGATAAGGAAAAGGCCGGCGTACGCTCTGTGTAAATCCCGCAAAGGCTACAGGCCACCGATAGAAGGGGAAAGACGCTTCGCCAAATTCGCCGCATTCTATACAAACCGCCTCTGCCCGTCCGCCGTATACCGCAAGGCCCCTTCCTGGACTGCATCTCTTTGAGAACCTTTCTCCTGAAAAACAGCCGGGGCTCCGGGCTGGTATGACAGAAGCGATTCTGTACCGCCCGGCTATGGACCTTGCTGGGCCTGCGTCCTAAAAGGCGGTTTCTATCCCGTATGCCGGGACGCCTCGTCGCCCAATCTACCGCATACCTTCCACAGAAGGATGGATAGGAACACATTCCGTCCAGCCGTCGAAAATACCGCCGGTCGTTTACTCACGCGCCTTGCTTCGCAAGGCGTCCCTTCGCGAGAAGCGACGAACAGCCTTTGGCTGTTCGCCCGGACGGATTAAATGGCAATCTATCGTATTTTGCTCTTTTCAAACGGATTTACGCGCCGAAAGGACCCGCCGCCGGCTCCCAACCGATTTCCCATACCCGCCGCGTACCCTCGTCCACGGCGACTCGCCGGTGGGCGCCCAGTCCCGGCGTCCATATGGGGCCAAGATCGTCGGCCAGCACCGGCAGGGCGTTCCGCAGGGGCAGCGGAACCGCAAGCGCGGAAAACCACCGGCGCAGCGGCTTGGTCACATTCCGCCCGTCCGGAGAGAATAGGTCGCCGGCCAGCTTAGAGCGCAAAAGGATTTTGCCTATTATTTTATCATAGTCCAGCAAATTTTTAAATAACAAATTGTTAATTTTCCGCTTTTCCGCCCATTCTTCTTCCTTTATATAGCAAATTCGTACCTCCCCGCCTGCAAAGTCCAGCGCCTGCGTTTCTTCCAGACCTTCGAACGCAGCCGAACAGAAGGGCGTTTGCGAACCGTACAGCAAACGCAGCCGGCCGGATACCAACTCGGCCAGCCGGCCGCCAGGCAGTTCCAGCCGTCCCGCTCCCTTGGTCAAAAGCCCCTCCAGCTCGTCCACATGCAGGGTCTCGGGTACAAGGCCGACCCTACCGCAGAGCAGCCGCAGGGCCCGGCGGCGCAGAACCGGCGGCGGCTGGAGCAGTCCGGCTCCCCGCCATTGGGTCAGGCCGAAAGCGGCGGCCGGGTCCCAGCTCGACGGGCGGTATAGGGCTCGCTCCAGGACCTGTTCCGCCAAACCATCCAAAAAAACGTCCTCCTGCCGGGCCGTATCGGCAAAACGGGCCAAAGCCTCCTCCGCCCCGCCGTTTACCTGCCGGCAGACCGGCAGGACCCGGTGACGTAAAAGGTTGCGGGCATAGTCGTCGGAAAGATTGGTGCTGTCGGTGACAAAGGGGAGAGCATGGGTCCGGCAGTAGGCCTCGACCTCCTCCCGGGTACAGTCCAGCAGCGGCCGGATGATCCGGCCCCGCACCGGCGGAATCCCGCCCGCCCCCTTTAAGCCGCTGCCCCGGATCAGACGGAAGAGCACCGTCTCGGCCTGGTCGCTGGCCGTATGGGCGGTGGCGATGCGGCAATCGGCGCAGCCCGTCTGTTCGCACAGGGCGGCGGCGGCCTCCTCCAAGAGGGCGTAGCGGATCCGGCGGGCGGCCGTTTCCAGACTTTCTCCTAGGGCCGCCTCCTGGGCTACCCGGGCCTGGCGGACGGCCAGAGGCAGATCCCATTTTTTACAAATCTCCTCCGCAAAGGCCTGGTCCCGGTCGGACTCGACTCCCCGCAGGCCGTGGTTGACATGCACGGCCGCCAGCCGGCAGCCGTACCGCGGCGCCCAATCCCGCAGGATGTGGAGCAGGGCCATGGAGTCGGCCCCGCCAGAGAAAGCGACGACCGCAAGCAGCGGCCCCCGGCCCTCCAGCATACCGTACCGCTGGAGGGCGGCCCAAACCTTAGCCCGCGCCATGGAAAACATCCTGGGAGGTGAAGCGGGTGAACTGACCGTCCCAGTGGAGTTCCACGTCCCGGGTCTCGCCGTGACGGTTTTTGGCCACGATACACAGGGCCTTGTTCTGGTCGGTCACCTGGGTGGGATCGTCGTTTTCGCCCGCATAGTAATCCTCCCGATAGAGGAAGAGACAGATATCGGCGTCCTGCTCGATGGAGCCGGATTCCCGCAGGTCGGCCAGGCTGGGACGGTGGGACTTGCCCTTGGCCTCGGTGCCGCGGGAGAGCTGGGCGCAGACGATGACCGGCACCATCAGCTCCTTGGCCATGATTTTCAGGTTTCGGGTGATGTCGGACACCTCCTGCACCCGGTTTTCGGTCCGCCGGGCCGAATGCATGAGCTGCAAATAATCGATAATGACCAGATCCACCTTTTTCATCCGGCGGAGCTTGGCCTTCATCTCGGGCACCGTAATGCCCGAGGACTCGTCAAAATAGATATTCGCCTTGGAAAGGTGCTCGCCGGCCTGGGCCAGACGGGTCCACTCGTCGGTGGAAAGCTCGCCGGTACGCAGCTTGTAGCTTTCAATGGAGGCCTCGTTGGACAGCATGCGCTGGGCCAGCTGATCTCGGGTCATTTCCAGGGAGAAGAAGCAGACGTTTTTGCCGGCGGTCACCGCCACGTTGCGGGCGATATTGAGGGCAAAGCTGGTCTTTCCCATACCCGGACGAGCTCCCAGCACAATCAGGTCGGACTTGTTCAGGCCGGTGATGACCCGGTCCAAATCGGATATGCCAGAGGGGATGCCGACATAATCGGCCTTGGTCTCCGGGTTGGCGATTTTGGTCAGACGGTCGTAGGTCTCCTGCTCGATAATGTCCCGGATGTGTTTTAAACCGCTGACCTCCTTGCCCTGCCGGATTTCGAACAGCCGCTGCTCGGCCGCGTCCAGCAGCATACCCGCGTCCTCCACGCCCTCGCTGGCGTCCGAAATCATCTCCCGAGCGGCCAGGATTAGGGAACGGATATAGAATTTCTCCCGGATGATATTGGCGTATGGCACGATGTTGGCCGAAGAAGGAACCATCTGTACCAGCTGGGTCAAGTAGGCCTTGCCGCCGGCCTCGTCGTAGGCCCCCATGGACTTGAGCCGCTCCAACAAGGTGACAAAGTCGATGGTCTGGTTGAGCTCGAACATATTGGAAAGGGCGGCGTAGATCGCCTTATGCTGGGGAATATAGAAAAAGTCGGTTTTGAGGGTATCCCCCACCTGGAGGATACTGGGCGGATCGATGAGGATGGCTCCCAGCACCGACTGCTCGGCCTCCGCCGAGAAGGGCAGGGCCTGTCCGTCCAGATCCGTATAACGGCCGTCGTCCGGCAAATCAATCCCTCCTACACGCGAAGCGTGAATTTTTGCGAGGGGTTCGACACCCCGAGCAAAAATCTAAACGCTTTGCTCTTATTTTTGCAAGGCCCTCTAGCGCTCCTCACTGGCGTCCCGGTTTGGCCAAAGGCCAAACCTCTTTCTGGCGTCCCGGTTTGGCCAAAGGCCAAACCTCTAGAAGCGTCCCTTGCGGGAAGCTATGAACGTCCTTTGGCTGTTCGCTTAGACGGGCCGAACGAAAATCTAAATGCTTTGCTTTTATTCGAGAGGAACGCCGCTTCTCTCACAGGGTCAAATGCTCGTTGGACATACGCATAGGCCCTCTGAACAAAAGCCTACAAATACATGCTTATTAAACTACAGGCGGCGAAAATTGTCAACGAAAAGGCCAGAGAAAATCAGCCGGGTCCGCTGCGCCCAACCGCTTTTGGCGGCGGGCGGCTCCATAAAAAGGCGGCCGCATTCCCAATCGGGAGCGCGGCCGCCTTGCAGAGAGGGCCTAAGACTGTCTGGTCAATAGCGTGCAGATTTCCACTACGTTGCCGATGGTGAAATCACCGTCTCCGTCCAGATTTCCCCGGGGCGGTTCACTGGCCACAGGGCCGCGCCTGCCGGCGGACGGGCTAAAGCATGCAGACCTCCATCAAGTCCTGGATAGCGACCGAACCGTCTTTCCTTCCAGTCTGCCTACTCCTCCACCTTGACCATGAGCTTGGCGGTGACGCCGGGATACAGCTTGATTTCGGCCTCATAATCCCCGTGGGACTTGATATCGTGCATACCGATCTTGCGGCGGTCCAAATCCACCCCCAGATTGGCCTTGACGGCGTCGGCCACCTCCTTGGTGGTCACGGCGCCGAACAGCTTGCCCGACGCGCCCGCCTTGGCATGAATAGTGACGGTTTTGCCGTTCAGCTTGGCGGCGGCGGCGTTGGCCGCGGCCTTTTCCTCGGCCAGGTGATGGGCCTTGGCCTCCTCCCGGTTTTTAAACTCGTTCATGGCGGCGGCGTTGGCCTCCACGGCCAGTCCCCGGGGGAACAAGTAATTGCGGGCGTACCCGTCGGACACATTGCACAGATCCCCGGCCTTGCCGTGACCCTTCACGTCCGCTTTTAAAATTACCTTCATAATCTCGCTCTCCTTTTTACGGCCAAAGGCCGCCGGTTTTGATTGTTCTCTATAGCTAGTTGGGTTTTGCTAAAAGCTGAAATATTATGGATATATCCGTCAAGCGCCGCCGGGACGGCAAGAACATTCGAAGGCTGTCCGCGCAAAAATTACGCTCTGCCGCCCGTTTAGGCCTGGCATATGTACTTCCCGCGGCTTTGACGGGGCCGCCGCCCCTTCCCGCGAATCAGGTCGTTTCGGTTTTGGAGCCGGTCCCCGGCTTTGCCGCCGGCAGGGCGCTGCGGCCCTCGCTGCGCTTATAGGCGTTGATGGCCGCCAAAAGCCGTTCTAAGGCCCCGTCAAAGTCGGTATCCTTCAGCTGGCAGGCCGACATGGTCTGGTGGCCGCCGCCTCCCAGCTGCTCCATAATGAGCTGGACGTTCATGAGTCCTAGGGAACGGGCCGAAATGTTAATTTCGTTTCGACTGCGGAAGAGGACAAATGAGCCCTTGACCCCCTCGATATTCAGCAGTTCGTCGGCCGCCTGGGCCGAGGCGATGCGGGTGAAGCCGTCCTCCGTCCGGTTGACGGCCACGGCGCAGTCCTCATACACCTGCACGCCCGACACCACCGCCGCCTTCTGCTGGTAGACCTGCATGCTGCCGGCGAACAGCCGTTTCACCTCCACCGGGTCGGCCCCCCGGTTGCGCAGGAAGGCCGAGGCCTCGAAGGTGCGCACGCCGGTATGCAGCACATAATTACGGGTATCCAGCATGATGCCGGACAGCAGCGCCTCGGCCTCCAGCCGCCCCACCGACTTCTCGCCCATATACTGGAGCAGCTCGGACACCATTTCGCAGGCCGAGGATGCAAAGGTCTCATGATAGAAGATCACGGCGTTGTCGATAAAGTCCACCGCCTTGCGGTGATGGTCGATGACCACAACCGTCTTACAGTCTTTGTAGACCTCCGGACTGTCCACAAAACCGGCCCGATGGGTATCCACCACAATCAGCAGGGTCTTGCGGCCGATGCGGGACAGGACCTCCCGGCCGCTGCGCACGCAGCTGGTGATGCCGGCGGCCTCGATGCGCTCGAGCAAGGGCAGGGCCAGGGAAGCCTCCCGCTCCATGACCACCGACGCCTCCTTACCCATGCTCCGGACGGCCGACCACAGGGCGAAGGAGGCCCCGAAGCAGTCCAAATCGGCGAAGCGATGGCCCATGATGATGACGTTGTCGCTGCCCTCGATGAGCTCCCGCAGGGCGGAAGCCACAACCCGGGTGCGCACTCGGGTACGCTTCTCCACCGCCTTGGAAACCCCGCCGAAGAACTGGTAGGCGTTGTTTTTATCCTTGACCGCCGCCTGGTCGCCCCCCCGGCCTAGGGCCATGTCCAAGGCCTGTCCGGCCATTTCCTCGCATTCCCGCAGACTGTCTCCCCCCCGGCCCACGCCGATGGAGAGGGTGGCGTGACCCCGGGCGCCCAGCTCCATTTTCCTCACCCGGTCCAGGATATCGAAACGGCGGTCCATCATGTTTCGCAGATGGCGTTCCTCCAGAATGAGCATGAAACGCTCGCCGGTCAGCTTGCGCATGATGCCCTCGCTGGGGGCGGCCCAGTTTTCGATCTCGATTTCCACATCGCTGCTGATGGCGGCCTTCTCACTGTCCCGGCCGCCGGCGGCCACCTCGTCCAGATTGTCGATAGCGACCAAGGCCACGGCCGGACGGGACAGGGCGTACTCCTCGGCCGTGCGGCGCAGCTTGGTCTCGTCCACAAAGTAAAAGACCCGCTGGGTCACGCCGCTGATGTGGGAGACGCTCTGGAAGACCGAGAAAATACGGCCGTCGTAGGTGATGTGGGTCTGCTTGTTGCCGGAGAGCAGCTCGACGGCTTCCTCTCCTACGATTTCGGCCAGGTCATGGCCGAAAATATCGTCGCCGCCAAGGAGGATATTGCGGAAGGCGTCGTTATACCATAAAATCTCGTCGTTTTCCGATACCACCATAACCGGGATGGAGAAGCCTTCCAGCACCTCTGAGCCGGAGGAATCCAGAGAACTGCTGATGCCGGACAGCAGGTTGCGCATATACTGCTGCATATTGGCCAGACGGTAAATGGCAAAGCCGATGACCGCCAGCGTAAAGATCAGCAGGATCACAAAAATCCATATATCGAAAAAGGCCGATATAACGGTTTGGGCGACCATGACCCCGATCATGATATAGTACAGGGTGGACAGTCCCCAAAAATTTTTGTGCTTCATCTCATCCCTCCTAGCCGGTCTGCCGCAAGGCCGACCGGCAGCCATTAGCCGGTTTGCCGTAAGGCCGACCGGCAGCCATTAGCCGGTTTGCCGTAAGGCAATACGGCAATCATAAGCCTAGAAAACGAAATAGACAAAAGGCGCAAACGGAAAACTTTTATGCGTCGCTACGCGCCGCATCGGGGAGCCCCCGGCGAGGGTTCCCCAGACTGAAACCTTTCCCCGGAAGGTTTCAGTCTCCCTTCCTGCGCCTTTTATGCGTAAAGATTTCGCGTCCCGCGGGACGCGACAGGGGCTTTGCCCCTTGACCCCACCGCCTTTTAAAAAAGGCGGGCCAAAACCTTCTTTTTATACAAGCTCTTTTGGCAGTACGCCACGGTTTGCCCGCAGGCAAGCAGAGCCCAGAGCGGTATTCTCTCTAAGCATCTTCCATACCGCGCGGTCTGCTAAACCTCCATGATGATGGGCAGGATCATGGGGCTGCGCTTGGTCTTCTCATACAGGAATTTGGAAATCGCGTCCCGCACCTTGAGCTTGATGGCGCTCCAGTCCCGTATACCGGCCACGTAACAGTTGGAGAGGGCCTGACAAGCGATCTCCCTCGCATCGTCCAGCAGCTTTTCCGATTCCCGCACGTAGACAAAGCCCCGGGAAATCAGGTCGGGACCGGCTACCACCTCGCCGGTGGAGGAGTCCATGGTGATCACTACGACAAAGAGTCCGTCCTCGGCCAGGTGCTTGCGGTCTCTGAGCACCACGCTGCCCACGTCGCCCACGCCGTAGCCGTCTACCAAAACCCGGCCGGCGGGGACGGTGTCCACAACCTTCATCCGGTCCCGGCTCAGCTCGATAACGTTGCCGATGCTGGTAATCAGCACGTTCTCCTCCGACATGCCCACAGCCTGGGCCAGGCCGGCGTGCTTGACCAGCATCTTCCGCTCGCCGTGCACCGGAATAAAGTACTGAGGCTTCACGATGCTGAGCATCAGCTTCATTTCCTCCTGGCAGGCATGGCCGGAAACGTGCACGTCGTACATCTTTTCGTAGATAACGTCGGCTCCCAGCTTGAGCAGCTCGTTGACCACCTTACCCACCGTCTTTTCATTGCCGGGGATGGGGGTGGCCGAAATAATGATCATATCGCCGGGGACGATGGCCACCTGCCGGTGATCGCCGTAAGCCATACGGTGCAGGGCCGACATGGGCTCGCCCTGACTGCCGGTGGTGACGATGACCAGCTGCTCTGGACTGTACCGCCGGATCATGTCGATATCAATGAGCACCCCGTCGGGCACCTTTAAATAGCCCAGCTCACTGGCCACTCCCACGACGTTGATCATACTGCGGCCGGAAACCGCCACCTTGCGGCCGTGCTTGACCGCCTCGTCCACGATTTGCTGCACCCGGTGGATATTGGAAGAGAAGGTGGCCACGATGATGCGCTGGGCATTGTCGTCCGCCCTTTTGAAAAGGTTGGAGAAGGAATCGCCCACAATGCGCTCGCTGGCCGTAAAGCCGGGGCGTTCGGCGTTGGTCGAGTCGGACAAAAGGGCCAAAACGCCCTCTTTACCCAGCTCGGCGAAACGGCCTAAGTCGATGACTTGAGAGTCGATGGGAGTAGTGTCGATCTTATAGTCCCCGGTCTGCACCACCAGGCCGGCGGGACAGCGGATGGCGTAGGCCACCGCGTCGGGAATGGAATGGTTGACGTGGATA
>JAAVYX010000174.1 GCA_022791355.1 Clostridiales bacterium
CCAAGACGTCGCGGCTTGCGTGGGTTTGCCTCCGTAAAACCGTATTTGCCCTTTGGAGCGTAGATGGTATATGTTTTTGATTGGTTAGACGGGAGGTTTCGCGGCTAAATTCCTTTTCTTTTATACAGCCGGGATAGCACAATACCCGCGAAATATCCCCTCAGCTAAATAAAGGCTATACCGGCCCATATCAAAACGACCGTCTGCGAAAACAGGCGGCCGTCTTCTGTACATGCTATGCCAGCGCTTGAATAAGAATTTTAAAGTTTTCCTCCATTCCGGCCAAATAGGAATCTTGATCCGTCTCGCCGGTGACTAAGGGGTCCAGGGTATAAATCCGCGCGCCTGTCCCGTCGGCAATCACCTTGGCTGTGGAATCGGGATACTGGGGCTCGGTAAAAATGGCCGTGATCCCCTGGTTCTTGGCCTCTTCGATCAGGCCCTGCAAGGTCTGCGGGTCGGGGGCCGTGCCAGGGGTGGACTCTATCACCGCCGTCACCTGCAAGCCGTAGTCGGCGGCCAGATAGGCGAAGGCGGCGTGAAAGGTGATAAGCTTTCGATGGGGCAGGGCCTCCAGAGCCGGCCGGTAGACGCTGTCCAGCCGGTCGGCCGCCTCCGTAAAACGCTGGACGTTGGCCGCGTACACCGCCTTGTTGGCCGGGTCATGTTCGGACAGAAAGTCCGCGATACGCTGGGCCTGCTTTTTCGCGTTTTGCAGGGAAAGCCAAGTGTGGGGATTGTTTCCCTCCTCCTCGTGCCCCGGGTGGTTGCGGTCATGTTCCCCTAGTTCGGGCAGCAGCTCCAGCCCCTGAGCCGATTCCACAGAGGGCAGGTCGGGATACTGGCTGAAAATTTTATCGGTGAAGCTGTCCTCCATTCCGGCCCCGTTGAGCACCAGCAAGTCCGCCTCTTCCACCTTCTGCATGTCGGCGGGGGTTAACTGATAGTCGTGGGGGCAGCCGGCCGTCTGACTCGTCATACATTCCACCGTGACGTTTTCCGCCCCGTCGGCCACGGCCAAGGTCAGGGCGTAGACCGGGGTGAAGGAAGCCAGAACCCGCAGCCCCGCCTCCTGCTCTTCGTCGTCTGGCTTGGCGCAGGCGGCCGCCCCCGTCAGGGCGCAGACCAGCAAACCGCAAAGGACCAGCCGGCCCCAACTCCTGATTCTCATCATAATATTCATTGGCGTATCGGTAACTCCTTTACGGAAAATTGAAAACCCGCCCTTGTCAACCGGCAGCGGCCTGTCTATACTAATATAAGAGAATTTCCCAAATATATACAGGAGGCGTTTTACATGGAAAACTTAAAAGAACGACTGCTCGATTTTCTCCTCAACATGGGCCCCAAGCTGATCGGCGCGGCCTTGGTGGCGCTGATCGGACTGTGGCTGACCAAAATCCTGGTAAAGATTCTGGACCGCCCCATGACCCGTATGAACCTGGATTATTCTCTCAAACGCTTCCTGCTCATCTGCGTTCGGACGGTTTGCATCCTGGTGGTGGTCATCAGCGCCATGTCCACCCTGGGCATTTCCTCGGCCGGCTTGCTGGCCGCCTTAGGCGGCGCCGCGGTAGCGGTGTCCCTAGCCCTCAAGGACAGTCTCTCCAACATGGCCGGCAGCATCATGCTGCTCTTCTCCCACCCATTTGTCACCGGGGATTTTATCGAGGCGGGAGGCCTTTCGGGTACGGTGCAGCGTATCGACATGGTGCATACCTATCTAAACACGCCGGATAACCGCCAGATCGTCATTCCCAACGGCCAGTTAATCAGCCAAAGCATCGTCAATTACAGCCGTGAGGACAAGCGACGGGTGGATATGACCTTCTCCATCGGCTATACGGACGATGTGGAGACGGCCAAGGCGGCTCTGCGTCAGGTCATTGAAAAACATCCGATGGCCCTGCGGGAACCCGCTCCCTTCATCCGGGTGGAAAAACGGGCGGCCAGCTCGGTGGACCTGATCGTTCGGGTCTGGTGTAAAAACGCAGATTACTGGGATTTGCGTTTCGACCTGCTGGAGCAGGGAGGCGGCGCGCTGGACCAGGCCGGCGTCAACACCCCCTACGACCAGCTGGACGTCCATCTGGTAGACGGACAGAAAAAAGGGGCTTAGGATCAATCGGCCCCAAAGAGCGACGGCGGCGCAGTCCTGTAGGAGGCCAAGGTATCCGTAGGATATCGCAGGCGGCAGCGTTTTTCTCCCCCTTCTTTTGCCGCGTTACAAAAGAAGGGGACTAGAGGCGCTTTAGCGCCGGGACGCCAGACTCTACTAGATCAACTTTTGGCCTAAATAACAACAGGAAATCTGGCGCGAAACCTCTATCCCAGCCAATCAAAAAAGAAAAGCTGTCGCAAACTCTCCCACGCAGCTAAAAAGAAAAAACTACGCCGCCTGTTTGCGCCCCAGCCGTTCCAATCCCCCGCTGCGCAAAAAAACATCCACAAGGAAAAAAACCAAAAAAACCGCCCCGCTTTGCAGAATATCCCCAGCCGCGTTTTTCCACATGTACCGCAATGCCGAGGACAAGCCGAAGCCCCCGCCGCTGTATAGGCTGGCGGCAATCCAGATTTGCAGCAGCTGCCCCAGCAGCAACGCGGCGGCCGTCAGCAGCAGCGCGCCCGCTCCAAGGACGGCCGGACCCTTCCAGCGCATCCGAAGGAACTGCATTCCCATCCCCGGCAGCACAATGAACAGCAGGGGCAGAAGCAGACCGCTTAGCCCAACGTATAGCAGGGAGCCGACGCCCACCCCGCCGCCGGTTCGAAGGCCGCTTACCAGGGAAAAGACCGCGTCCAAAACCGTTTGGCCGCCGTAGACCAGCAGGCAGGCGGCCGTAAAACGGCCAAAGGAAAAGCGGACGGCTAGCAGCATAAGAGCGGGCAGGACCAAGACCCACAGCCAATCGGTCAGAAGGGCGGCGGCGGCCAACCAGCCGGACGCGAATAGCCGTAGAAGATAGAAAACAAAGGCTAGGACCAAAAGGACGCATATTCCTTTCCATTCCAAGGACGCCAGCTCTTTTTCCGAAAGGCGGCGGGGAACGGCCCGGCCGGCTGCCGGACGATCGGCCAAAAAGGCGGCCGGCCGGCCGTCTATGCCGCGGACGGGTCTGGGCATATGACCGCCCCCTTACTTTATAATCGGCGATTTGCGCACAAACAGAACTCCCAGCGTATTGGGTCCGCAGTGAACCGAGACCGAGCAGCCGGCCCGGGTCACCAGAACCTCCTTAAAGGGGAGCAGCTCCCGCACCTTGTCGGCCACCCGGTTCACCACCTCCTGCCGGCAGCCGGCGTGGGTGACGAACACCCGGTCGGTATCGATATCTTCCCCGTCGGCCAGACGGGCGGCGGCATATTCCAGCAGTACATCCTCATACCGGCCCCGATACTTCTTACCTACCCCCATCACCCCGTTTTTGACCTCGATGCAGGGTTTGAGCCGCAGCAGGTTTGCGCCCAGCGCCGCCACAGAGGAGCAGCGGCCTCCCTTGTGAAGATATTCTAGGGAGTCGATGACAAAGGAAGCGTCCACCCGCTCCCACATGGAAGACGCGTAGCTGGCGATGGAACGGGCGTCCACCCCGTCGGCCGCCAGCTCGGCCGCCTTGAGCACCTCCAGCCCCGCGCCGGTAGAGAGACACTTGCTGTCGATAACATACACGTCCTCCAACTCGGCGGCGGCCAGACGGGCGTTGTTGAAGGTGGCCGACATGGAAGAACTGATGGTAAAATGGACCACGGCATAGCCCTGCTCCACAAAGGGCTTAAAATACGCCAGAAAGTCCTCCGTATTGGCGGCCGTGGTCTTGGGGATTTCGCCGGTGGTTTTGTAATATGCATATATGTCGTCCGGATACACGTCTACGCCGTCCCGCAGGGTTTTGCCGTTCATCACCACAAACAGGGGGTTGAGAGCGATGGAGAACCGTTCCAGCAGCTCCGGGGACAAATCGCAGGTGCTGTCGCAGGAAATAAGAACCTTTTTCTGATTTTCCATGATAACCACTCCGTTCTGCAAACAATAGAGCCATACGGTCTTTGTCCGCCATATTCAGCTTCACGCCGCTTTAAGGTTAGTATACCATTTTATGAAAAATCTTACAACACCCGGATGCCTTTTGCGGGCAGGTCTTTGGTAACGAATTTGTTACGAAAAAAACGGTTGTATGTCCGGCTTTTATTTGCTATGATAAGAGATACGGGAATTTATACCTATAAGAATTTTTTTATAAAATGAATTGATCAGGCGTTTTCCCTGATTGGAAAGGAGCTTTCTTTATGGAAAACAATCATTACGATCCTTCGTCCGCCGACATGTATGAGGACGATCAAAATTACGATCTGCCGCTGGAGCCTTCGGCGCCGCCCCCCGGCATACATCGGTCTCATGGCCGCCGGGGACGGCGCCCGGCCGCGCTGGCCGTCCTTACCATTCTGGCCCTCTTAGCCGCCTTAATTTTCGGCGGACTCTATGCCGGCGCGCAGTCCAACATAAAAAAGGCCGCGGCCGCCAATCAGAGCCAGCAGAACCAAGTATCCGAGCTGACCCAGCAATTGGCCCAGGCCCAGAGCAGCATCAGCCACTACCAGGAGGAGCTGGGCATTCCCGGCGGGGAGCCGGATACCGAGGGCATGGATTCCAGCCAGCTCGCCAGCGCCCTTCAGCAGCAGCTGGATCATCTGGATTCCAAGACCAGCGATCTGCGCTCCCGGATCAACGCCTTGAAGCCCCCTGTATCGGTGCCCGCCAGCACCGACGGACAGGACGACGGCAGAAAGGTGGCCTACCTCACCTTTGACGACGGCCCTTCCGCCAACACTACCCAGATTCTGGATATCCTCAAGCAGTATAACGCCAAGGCAACCTTTTTTGTCATTGGCTCCAGCAAGCTGGATATGACCAAGCGAATCGCCGAGGAGGGCCATACGGTCGCTCTTCACTCCGACTCCCACGATTATAAAAAAATCTATTCCTCGGAAGACGCCTATTTTGAAGACCTGAAGGCCATCAGCGACAAGGTGCAGAATCATATCGGCACAGCGCCCAAGGTTATCCGTTTTCCGGGCGGCAGCAGCAATACGGTAAGCAAAAAACACTGTAAAGGCATCATGTCCGCGCTGGTCAAAAGCGTGGAACAGCAGGGCTACGTCTACTTCGATTGGAACGCCGACTCAGGCGACGCCAGCGGCAACAATGTGGATCCCGCCAAGCTGGTTGCCAATGTAAAACGGGAGTGCGGCGGCAAGAGTCGCATCTGCCTGCTGATGCACGACGCGCCGGCCAAGTCTACCACCGTCACCGCCCTGCCTGAGATCATCCAATATTTACAGAGCGAGGGCTATTCCTTAGAGGCCCTGACCACCGACGTTAAGCCCTTTCACCACGGCGTTCAAAACTGACCGTAAGTAAAAGGAACCGGATAGACTGCCGGCGGCAGTCCGTCCGATTCCTTTTACACGCTTAACGCGCATTTTTGCGAAAGGCTCTAGCCAGGCGGTAAGCGCAAAGCCGTTTATCCTACGGCAGACCTAGTCGCCCTTATACTTGCGGCGGGTGGCCAGGCCGCCCCGAATATGCCGTTCCTGCTTGTTATGCTCCAGCACTTCCTTAACCTGGGCGTACAGCTGCGGGTGATTCCGATGCAGCCGGTCGGTTACGTCTTTATGTACGGTCGACTTGGATATTTGAAACTTCTTAGCGGCGGCGCGAACCGTGGCGTTATTCTCTATGATATACTCTCCCAACTCTACCGCACGCTCCTCAACAGCTCCTTTCACACTATCACCTCTCATACTTGCCAGTTTGCTAGATGATATGCGAAAAGCGGCCGTTTTATGCGTGTCCGGCTCCATTCGCGTCTATGTTCGAACGGTAAATATGAGACTGCTGCGCTGCGAAAAGGACCTTTTGCTCTTATGATAGGACCTAATGATAAAAAACGGCTTTTTCGGCTGGATTTTTACAAAGGAGCGATGGAATGTCCCGTCTTCTGTTTACTCAAAAAGGCAACCGTATTCTGGCTGTGACAGCTTGGATCGTCCTGGCGCTTTTGGCCGGTATGGTTTGGCTGTTTGACCTGCGTCTGACCGGCAGTCTGTGGCAATGCCCTTTCCGCCGTTATATGGGTCTAGACTGTATTGGCTGCGGTTCTACCCGCGCGTTAGACGCCTTGCTGCGCTTTCAACCGGTAGAGGCCTTCCGGTATAACCCCTTCTTTTGTTTGGGATTGGTAGCGGGCGGACTGTGGCTGCTCTGCTTTACCCGCAACGCATTTTCCAAAAAATACCGGCCGCCCTTTTCCCATATGCCGCCGGTCTGGTCTCTGTATGTGATAGGAGGCCTGTTGTTGCTCTTTATGCTGATCCGCAACCTGACCTTTTATCAGCAGTGGTTTTACGTATAGATTTATTTTTAGGTTACCGTCTACCTTACCGTCTACCTCCAAGGGCTAATACGCCCAGCGATGTTTTACGGAAGAAAAAACCGTATTATCCCTTGTCAATTGACGGCGTCGAGATTCGATTTATTTCGATAACTGTAGCATATTTTCGCTTTTTGATTGTTACATTTCTCCCTTTTATTCGGAGGCGGCGTAAGTGATGTTAATGCCCATCTGTTTCTTGTACTGCCCAATAAAGTCGTCATCACACAGAAGCATAACGCTGTATACCTTTTCAACTTTTTTCACGCCTCTTGTAAACGAACTGATCGAACACAACTTTTCCGCTTTCAGGTTTCTAATGACAAGGCGGCGGATACGCTCCTATTTATTGTATAGAATTTACAAAATATTAACTAAAATTATACTCTTATTTCCATTAACGCAAAACGCCTCCGGCCGCAGCTACGGCCGGAGGCGTTGACGTAAGGGCTGACGCAAGGGTACACTGGATCGGTACAGAAGACGTATTCTCAAAGCCGGCTTCCTGTTCTACTCATAACGTACGTTCGCCTTATCCCAGAGGGAGGCGGCGGGGTCCAACGGGCTGATGGTCAGTTCCATGGTAAACTCCTTTTCCCGCAGCTGATACTTCTCGGCAAGCCGGGGACCGCAGGAGTTAGAGCCCACGCCGCTCTGCCGGTAGTCCAGGCAGACCACCGTTTTGTCGGACGGGGGCAGGTCGTAGTTATGGCCGGCGGCGTCCAGCTCCTCGGCGGTATAGGGCAGGGCCTGGAAATCGAAGCCGTCCCGGCGGCGGAAGAACAGGCCCCGTCTGGACTTGTCGTAGACGGCCGCCCACTCGGTGGCGTAATGGTTGCCGCACTCCTGGGGACGGATATAGTCGGTCAGCAGGCCGGCCACCGTATCCCGGAACCGGCCCATATACGCGGCGTTTTTCCGGTCTATATAGCTGTCTCCCGGGCCCAGGCCAAAGTACTCCACCCGGTTGCAGCTCCTGTCCAGCGCCAGCCGCAGGCCAAACCGGGGCAAAAAGGCGATCCGCTCGCCCACGCGCAGGTCGGCCGACAGGGAAATCTCCCCAGCGGTGTTGATCTTCCAGCGGCAGGAGCCCTCGATCTGCTTAGGAAAGGTATCGGACACCAAGGCGAAATCTGCGTTGATGGCCACGCAGTGCTCCTCCTGCTCCCAGTTGCAGTCGTAGACGTAGGTATGCAGACGGTCCAGACCCATACCCTGCCATTCCCGGCGTACGTCCCGGTCGTTGTCGGTGGGGGCCCGCCAGGCCTGGAAGGTCATGGGCGAACGCAGCAGAGCTCTGCCCCCCGCCTCCAGCTGGGCGAAGGCGGCCTGCCGCTTATCAAAGGTGTAGATAAAACCGTCCCCCGCTACCTTGATCTGTCCCGCCTCCTCGCTGACGCTCAGCAGGGTGTCGGGCAGACGGGCGGACAGGACCGATTCGGCCGCAGGCAGCTGGAACTGGACGAAGGCCAGCTCCATCCCCACCGGGACGGCCGGACTTTCCCCGATCTGGGAGAAGATAAAACGGATGAAGCAGCGTCCGTCCACCGGGCGGGTGTAGGACACCTCCACCGTCTCGCTGCGCTGGGGCGGAATGGATAGGGCCCCCAAGGACCCGCTCTCCACCGGCTCGCCGTTGCGAGTGATCTCCCAGCGGCACTCCAGACGGGACAGATAGGTAAAATCATAGAGGTTGACAATTCGGAAAAGCCCCTGCTCCAGATCCAGCGCCTCCACCCGAACCGGCTGGATAACGTATTTATATTCGGTAAGCCCCGGCATGGGCCGGCGGGTGGGAGAAACCAGGCCGTCGCAGCAGAAGTTGCCGTCGTGATGAATCTCTCCAAAGTCGCCGCCGTAGCCGTACTTGGGCCGGCCGTCGGGGGCGTCGCCTTGGTACAGGCCATGGTTGTACCATTCCCAGACAAAGCCGCCGCAGAACCGGTCGTGACTATAGATTTCGTCCCAGTAATCCTTCAAATCCCCCGGGCCGTTGCCCATGGCGTGGGAGTATTCGCAGAGGATGAGGGCCCGCTCCTTTTCGTTCTCGCAGTATTCCCTGCACCAGTTGGGATCGGCGTACATCCGGCTGCAAACCTGAGGGACGACCTCCCATTCCTTTCCCTGCTCCTCCTGTCCGGCGTGGCCCTCGTAATGGGTGATGCGGGAGGGGTCCCGCGCCTCGGTCCAGCGCAGGCATTCCACGTGGTTGCAGCCGAAGCCCGATTCGTTGCCCATGCTCCAGCTGAAGACGCTGGGGCGGTTTTTGTCCCGCTCCACCATGCGCTCCACCCGGTCCAGATAGGCCTCCTGCCACTCGGGGTCGTCGGAGAGACGGTCCATGTCCCAGATGCCGTGGGTCTCAATGTCAGCCTCGTCCATCACGTAGAAGCCGTACCGGTCGCAGAGCTGCAAAAACCGGGGATCGTTGGGATAATGGGAGGTGCGGATGGCGTTGACATTGTGCCGCTTCATCTGCACCAGGTCCTCTACCATGGCGCTCACCGGCACGGCGAAGCCGTGCCGCGTGTCAAAGTCATGCCGGTTGACCCCCTTGAACTTGACCGTCCGTCCGTTGAACCGGACCACGCCCTTGTCGATACGGATTTCCCGGATCCCCACCTGCTCGGGGATAAATTCCCCCGCCGCCTCAATCAGCACGCCGTAAAGCTCGGGGGTCTCGGCGCTCCAGAGGATGGGATTTTCCACCTGAAATACCGCCCGGCCGTTTTCGTCGGGATGAACCCGCCCCAGCAGCTGACCGTCAGGATCGGAAACTGCGATTACCGCGTCCTCGGGATTGAGCATATCCAGGGTGAAAACCAGGTCGGCCGACCGGTAGTCGGGAGCCAAGCGGGTCTCAATTTGCAGGTCGGTCAAATGTCCCATGGGCCGGGCCAGCAGATACACGTCCCGGAAAATGCCCGACATACGAAACTTGTCCTGGCATTCCAGGTAGGACCCGTCGCACCATTTGAGCACCACGACGGTCATCCGGTTTTTCCCCGGCCGCAGAAAACGGCTGATCTCAAACTCGCTGGTCATGTGGGCCACCTGACTGTAGCCGGCCGGCTGGCCGTTTACATATAAATAAAAGCAGGCGTCCACTCCCTCGAACACCACATACTTTTTCAGCCCGTCCCACTCGGAGTTGAGCTCGAAATCCCGGGCGTAGACCCCGGCCGGATTGTCGGCCGGCACAAAGGGCGGGTCCACCGGGAAGGGATAGCGGGTGTTGAGGTACTGGGGCGCGTCGTACCCGTGAAGCTGCCAGTTGGCGGGCACGGGGATCCGGTCCCAGCCTTTCATGGACGCGTCGGCCTCCAGCCGCTCCTCCGGCACCTGCTCGACGCTGTCGTAATAGGCGAAAGCCCATTCTCCTGACAGCAGCTGAAACCGGTCGGACTTCTCCCGCTGCATGGAGGGCGCGTCCAGGGAGGAGCCGTAGGGTATATAGTAGGCCCGGGGCTTTTCGCAGCCTATATGGAGGGCATGGGGATTCTGATGATATCGTTTGGTACGCATGGGCGTCCGCCTCCTCATGATAATATGATGCTTTGTCTTACAAAGGTAAATTTTTATGAGGCCCTCGATGGGCCGCAGAGAAATCTATGCTTTGCTGTGCAAAGCAAAATTTTTGCGAAGCCCTCTAGCGCTCCTC
>JAAVYX010000175.1 GCA_022791355.1 Clostridiales bacterium
ACCCTTAAATTTTCGTTCGGGGCATCTAAGCGAACAGCCAAAGGCTGTTCGCTGCTTCCCGTAAGGGACGCTCCTAGCGGTTTGGCCTTTGGCCAAACCGGGACGCCAGTGAGGAGCGCTAGAGCCCCTCACAAAAATTTTACTTTGTCTTGCAAAGTGTGAGTAAATATGCGGTTTTTCCACGGCCTTTGACGGCAAGGATGGAAAAGGCCTGATAAAAGGGGTTATGTTGCGCGATGAGACGTCTATTCGGTCCGGAGGCTTTGCACATGCTGCCGCTGCCTGGCGGCTTTATTATAGCGACCCGCCAAAACGCTTATGACGACAAGGTGGTGGTGTCCTATAAGATGGTGAACTTCGAGAGCGGCTCGGTCAATCCGGTTACCCGCAACGTCTATCTGCTCTCCAAATTCGGCAACAACTTCAAGGCCTGTGAAAAGCAGCTGCGGGATTACCTCAACTGCAAGACGGTTGCCCTGGACAATAGCCGGCTATTTGCGGTTTATCCCGACGGGGCCGCCAAGATTTTGGATAAGGACGCTAAGCTGGAATGGCAGGGAACGCTGAAATATAAGGATTTTGGTCCGGCCGACGCGGTGGTGTACGGACACACCCTGTGGGCCTCCTTCCCTGAAAACAACGCCCTTATCCGCTTCAACCTGCGGACCATGCGGGAGGAGCTGCGCATTGGCGGCGGGTCCGGCTCGGCTTTCGCGGCCCCGGAAGGGCTTTGGATGTCTAATGGGGACATTATGCTGGTCTGTAACCCGGGCAATCATAAAATTTTGGAGGTCAACCTCAAATCCTATACGGTATACGACTACGCCGAATTCGACGAGCCGGTGCGGCAGTATATCAAAATCGGCGGCACCGAAATCGCCCTGTTGGATTCGGGCGTATATCGTTTATAATCTACGGGAACAGGCCGGACAGGCGCGTCTTGTCCGGCTTTTCACATTTTGGGAGGGATGGATTTGAAGCGGCGTTTTCTGCGTTTGATAGGGACTGTTCTGGTCTGCACCGGCCTGTTTTTTTCCGCCGGCTGCGACCTTGCGGAGCTGCTGGAACGAGTGCAGCCGGCGGCGTTGGAAACGGAGGGCAAGCTGTCGGCCCTGTTTTTGGACGTGGGACAGGCCGATTCCACCCTACTTACCCTCCCGGACGGGCGGCATATGCTCATCGACGGGGGCAACAATAACGACGGGGAAAAAATCTGCGATTATCTGGAGCAGGCCGGCGTCGGCCGGTTGGACTTCCTGGTGGCCACCCATCCCCACGAGGATCACATCGGCGGCCTAGACGCGGTGGTAAAACGGTTTGAGGTTGGCAAAATCTACGCGCCCAAGCTGGACCGCTCCAGCGTACCCACCACCCGGACCTATGAAGATTTCCTGCTGGCCGTGCAGGAGAAGGGATACAAGCTGACGGCGGCCAAGGCCGGCGCTCTCCTGCTGGACGAGGAGGGACTGCGCATCGAAATACTGAGTCCGGCCCAGGAGAAATACAAGGAGCTCAACGACTATTCGGTCGTCCTTCGGGTAAGCTTTGGACAGACCAGCTGGCTTTTTACCGGCGACGCCGAGACCCTGCCGGAGCGGGAGATGCTGGAGGCGGGATACGATCTGTCGGCCCAGCTGCTGAAGGTGGGACATCACGGCAGCGGCTCCTCCTCGTCGAGGGCCTTTATACAGGCCGTGGGGCCGGAACAGGCCGTTATCAGCTGCGGGACGGAAAATTCCTATGGCCATCCCCATGAGGAAACTCTGAAAGTCTTGGAAACGGCCGGCGTTTCGGTCTGGCGAACCGATTTGCAGGGCAGCATCCGCGCCGTCTCAGACGGAAAGCGGACCGAGCTGTCCGCCGATGCTTCCGTCATGTGCGACGGGGGAAGATAATCTTTGTTTCGGCTCCCGAATGCTTTTGAGACCCGACGCTTTCTATTTTATGGCCTGAGGGATATTTGGCGGCCGGTTTGCATTACTTTTGTTTGGGTGGAAGCGGGGGGCGGATTTCCTTTATGTAGATTCTCCCATATCCGCTCTAACGCCGCCTTGCGTCCCGGTGCGGTCAGACCAGGAAACGGCGTAATAACAAAAGCACGCCTGGCGCAAAGCCTCGCGTGGTTTCAAATAAAGCCAGAAAAAGTCTACCAAACGACCCTGGGTCAAAGCATAAAACCATAATAAAGGAGGCTTTCTTCTTGCGCCCGGAATTCTCCCGCAGCGCCATGCTGCTAGGCGAAAAGAACATCGACCGTCTGTCCCATATGCGGGTAGCCGTCTTCGGTCTGGGGGGCGTGGGCTCCTTTGCCGCCGAGGCCCTGGCCCGCACGGGAATAGGCCGTTTCACCCTGGTGGACGGGGATACGGTCTGCGTCACAAACGTCAATCGTCAGCTCGTCGCCGATCAGGATACGATTGGGCGGCCCAAGGCCGAGGTCATGGCCCAGCGAATTTTGCGCATCAATCCGCAGGCCGACCTTGTATCCCGCCAGGTGTTTTACCTGCCGGGAGAAAACGAGGACCTGCTGGAGGGCTGCGACTACGTAATAGACGCGGTGGATACGGTGGCGGCCAAGCTCTCTTTGGCCGAAAGCTGCTGGAACCGGGGAATTCCCGTCATCAGCGCTATGGGGGCGGGTAACAAGACAGATCCCACCCGTTTTCAGGTAGCCGATATTTTTGACACCCGGGTTTGTCCTCTCTGCCGGGTTATGCGCAAGGAACTGAAAAAGCGGGGGGTGCCGGAACTCAAGGTGGTTTACTCCGAGGAGGAGCCTATAAACCCGGGAGAGCCCCTGTCCTGCGCCGACTGCCGGCGTTGTCCGGCGGCGGACAGCCCTAAGCAATGCGGCGGTAAACGGCAGACGCCGGGCAGTCTGGCCTTCGTGCCCTCGGTCTGCGGCCTGTTGCTGGCCCGGGAGGTTATTTTCGATCTGCTGGAAAAGGACCGCCGGCTCCCGCATACTATGCCATAGGCTTGCGCCTGTATCCCCGCGCTTCGCGGGGGGGGCGTCCGGAAGGTAAAATAACCGCAAAACGGTTATTTTACCTTAGATAAAGCATACCATTCAAAAGAGGTGCGCTGTATGCCAAATTACAAAACGAACTCTTCCGCCGTGGTATTTCACGGGGATCAAGGCCCCTGCTACTTTACCTTTCCCGCCCTGACCGAAACCGGTCTCTGCCGGCACGCCTTTTCCACCCGTCTGGGCGGGGTCAGCCGGGGACGGTACGCCTCCCTGAGCCTGAGTTTTTTTATGGGGGACGACCGTCAGGCGGTATACGAAAACTACCGGCGGCTCTGCGGGGCTATCGGCGTGGATGAAAAACGTCTGGTCTTTGGAGACCAGGTGCATAGCGCCAATGTCCGGGTGGTCACCGAGGCCGACGCGGGCAAGGGCATCCTCCGGGAACGGGACTACAGCGCGGTAGACGGGCTGGTGACCAACGTCCCCGGCCTGCCTCTGGCCACCCTTTACGCCGACTGCGTGCCCCTGCTGTTTTTAGATCCTGTCAAAAAGGCGGTGGGGTGTTCCCACGCGGGCTGGAAGGGTACGGCGGCCTCCATAGGCCGGCGAACGGTGGAGGTCATGCGGGAGGCCTACGGCAGCGATCCAGGGGATATTCTGGCTTGTATCGCCCCCTCCATCGGCCCCTGCTGCTACGAGGTAGATGAGCCTCTGCGGGAGGCCTTTTCCCGGATCCCCGACGTTTCTCCCGATGGCCTGCTGCGGCCAAAGGGCGAGGGCAAATACATGCTGGATTTATGGGAAACCAACCGCCGAATCCTGCTGGCGGCGGGAATAAAAGCGGCGCATATTACCTTGGCGGGGATTTGCACCTGCTGCCATGCGGATATCTTTCACTCCCACCGGGCCACGGCCGGCCGCCGGGGCAGTCTGGCCGCCCTGATCGCTTTAACGGAATAGCAGAACCCCGCCGGATCCAGCGCATCCGGCGGGGCTGTTTATTTTTACGGATTACTTCCCGAAACGTCAGGCCGTCATACTACATATTATTGGAATTGCCGTTTTTCATCTGTTCGATAATGTCTATATCTAATGGAGATGATCGAGGAACTGCGCAGGGAAGCCTATTTCGGGCAAAATGCGCCTCTAGTGGCCGGTGGGAACGGCGGCTACACAAGGCCGGGGAATATCCGCAAACGGCGCTACCAAATTTTCAAGGCGGCGGGGATGGAGCAGAAAGGTCTGCATTCACTAAGGCATACCTTCGCCATGAATTTGGTCAACGGCCAGAAGCAGCCAGAGGGAACGATCCGGGCGTTATGGCCCCGGCGGGCGGACGATTCGCTGGGACACAGCACCTCGCAGATCACAGAGCTATATTATGTGAAAAAGGATACGGCAAGGCTAAACGGCATTACCGAAGGGTTTGAAATATGATGAAAAAGAGCGCCTAAGCCTCAAAATTTGCGATGCAGAAAACAAAGATAAGGCGGGACTCCACCGGCAACGTGATGCTTTTTTGATGACGCAGCGGACGAAACCGTTGCAAACGGTTGGCGACGGTTTCGAATATGCTGCCAATTTTAGCGCACCAAACCGGGAAAAACAGACCGCGCGCCGGGCAGAAAAACAAGATAGATACCGCCTCAAACGCGGGTATGCAAAGCAAAATCGCGCACCTATGCGGTGCGCGATTTGTCTGCGGCGACTCGCCGCTGTAAAAGCGATACAAAAAAGATCCCCGGAAGCGTTGCGGTGAACTGAGATAAAAAATTACGCCCAGCTGAATAGCCGGGCGCTTGTAAAGAGGGTACGAAAAAGATGCCTGGAAGCATTACCATATGCTGAGATAAAAAGTACGCCCAGACAAAAATGCCTGGGCGCATTGGTCGAGGTGACAGGATTTGAACCTGCGGCCTCTGCGTCCCGAACGCAGCGCTCTACCAAACTGAGCCACACCTCGATAGTAAGTCGACCGTCCATAGACAGCCGACTTATAAAGTATATGCAATTTTCTAGCATCTGTCAAGCTTTTTTTCAAAAACCAACCGGCGTGTCCTCAACTGTCTGACGTCGATGATTTCCTTGTATCCGCATTGCCGGAAGCCGGCGATTTTCCGGCCGACGACGCGGGCACAGAAGTTGTCTCAGACGAGGTTGAATCTGCCATAACGCTTGAAGAGGACGCAGCTGCCGCACTGCTGTTCGAAGAAGTCCCCGAAGATGGCGCGGGCTCTCTGCTTGTCGGCGCGTTTGAACTGGAGGATGGACGCAGATCATATAGAGAAGTGTACGGCGTTTGCACGTTCTCCATGGACAAAACGTAAAAATGATTATACAAAAGAGGAGCGGCAAGCAAGAGCATAGTAACCTTCCGGCTGTAGCAGCCAGCCTCATCCGCTCTGCCTCGGGTAACTATGCCTTCCACCCGATAAAAGCCTCCCTCCAGCAGGTACACCGACGTAATCTCGGCCGCTGCGTTACGAGAAACAAAATCCGGCTGGGTGTAATGGTATTTTCCGTTTTCCCATTGAATCCGGTCCATTTTCATACCCCGCATACATTGTCCGGACAGCAAATAGTAGTAATTTTGAAATGTGTCCTCGTCGATCCAGAATTCGGTCTGATCCGCGTTCACATCCGCATAATCATATAGTTCGACGGCCATGCGCGCCGCCCCCACGGCCAGTTTGCTTTCCTTATCTTCATCTGCAAACTGAAAATCCCGGCAGCGTTCCAAATAGATAAGCAGCTGTTCCCAGTTGGCTCGTTCCCTTGTCGTAGGAGTATACCCAGCCTTTCCCCCAGCCGGCTGCCCCACCGACGGCACGGACATGTTGGGATCCAATGCATCGCGGGTAGGCCACCCGGACAGCGTGTCATATCCAAAGCCGCCTGTGCTATCCTTGCTGCTGGAATCAACATCGCCCGCGCTGCCCAAGCCCGAGCCTAGACCGGATAGGTTGGAAGGGATAACGCCGTCCTTATAACGGCTTTGGAGGCTGGCATCCTCAGGCGCGGTCTCCCCTTTTCCCGGCACGCAGAGCAATGCAATAATAATGAGCAGCAATATGCCAAAAGCCAGCAAAACCGATATTTTGATTCGATTGCTTACTGGTATATTCCTATAAAACCGCCCTATATATCTAATAGCCTGCAACGCCATCTTTTTGATAATATCCCAAACTTGGTGCAGAGCCCGTGCGGTTTTTTGAAACGCGTTGAGAAGATAAGCACGTATTTTATCCAAAATGGTATCCCTTCCTAAAGCCACGGCTTTTTTGCCGTGCAGCATGTAACGCCGTTTGTCAGTACACTTGAAGAGTACGAATACATTATAACTGTACCATTTCACCAGCAGGGATGTCAAGGCGAAAACTTGCTTGCACGCACGAATTTCTGTATTGACAAAAAACAAATTTATGATATAATATAACTCGTGACGTTTCATAATAACATGGGCCATTAGCTCAGTTGGTTAGAGCGACCGGCTCATAACCGGTTGGTCCGGGGTTCGAGTCCCTGATGGCCCACCAACCATAACGTATTCGATTCGATGAAGATGTTCAGACGTAGTATTAATATATAGGGGCATAGCTCAGTTGGTAGAGCAGCGGTCTCCAAAACCGCGTGCCGAGGGTTCAAGTCCTTCTGC
>JAAVYX010000176.1 GCA_022791355.1 Clostridiales bacterium
GCCATACCCGCCAGGGCGGCCGTCCCAATACGCACTCCCGTAAAGGAGCCGGGGCCGGCCGAGACGGCAAAGCCGTCCAAATCGGCGGGGGAAAGACCGATGGAACGCAGCATACATTCGACCATAGGCATCAGGGTTTGGGAATGGGTCAGCTTTACGTTGATATAAAATTCGCACAGGAGCCGCCCGTCCTCCCATACGGCGCAGGAGGCAGGGGCGGCCGAACATTCCAAAGCCAGCAGTTTCAAACTTCCATCCCCTTTATTTCTATGACCCTTCCGCCGTCCGGCAGGGCGGATAGGGCGACGGTTACGGTATGATCGGGCAGGGCGGCGGCAATATTTTCGCTCCACTCCACCGCCAGCGCCCCGCCGGGGTCGCCGCCGGCCGCGTCCAGATAATCGAAGAAGCCGGTGGAATATAAATCCTCCCAGCCGGACACCCTGTACATATCGAAATGATAAAGGTCCAGCCTCCCTCCCTTATACTCGTTGACCAAGGCGAAGGTTGGGGAATTTACCTCCCCGGTATATCCCAGTCCCCGGGCGACGCCCTCGACCAGGCAGGTTTTGCCCAGACCTAAATTCCCCTCCAGGGCCAGGACCTGACCGGGCTCCAGGGCGGCGGCGATACGGCCGCCTACCTCCCGGGTTTCGGCCGGGCTGTGTGAGACAAATCGGTTCATAATTGCCGTCCTCTCTGCCGTCCCCAATCGGACCCTAAAACAGGCCGGTGATCCGGCCGTCCCCATCTAGGCCGATGGCGTTGGCGGCGGGGACCTTGGGCAGGCCGGGCATGGTCATGATACTGCCGGCCAGGGCCACTACAAAGCCCGCGCCGGCCGACAGGCGGATTTCCCGCACCGTAATCCGGAACCCGGTTGGGCGGCCCAGCAGGGCCGGGTCGTCGGAGAGGGAATACTGGGTCTTGGCGATACAAACGGGAAAGCCGCCCGCGCCCAGTTCCTCAGCTTCCTCCAGTCCTTTGCAGGCGGCGGGGGTAAAGTCCACCCCGTCGGCCCCGTAGATTTCCCGGGCCACGGTCTCGATTTTCTCCCGCAGGGAAAGGGCGTCGGGGTAAAGAGGGGCGAACCGGGTTTGACCGGCGGTACGGTCGACGACCTCCACCACCTTGCGGGCCAGGTCCTCGCCGCCCGCGCCCCCCTTGGCGAAGACCTCGGAGAGGGCGTATTCCACTCCGCATTCCTTACAGCAGCGGTCGACGACGGCCAGCTCAGCCTCGGTATCGGTGTGAAAGCGGTTAATGGCGACGACGACGGGCAGGCCGTATTTTTCCATATTTTTGATGTGGGCCTTCAGGTTGACGATTCCCTTTTCCAGCGCCTCTACATTTTCGCCGGCAAGCTGGGCCTTGGGAACCCCGCCGTTATACTTGAGGGCCCGTACCGTGGCCACCAGCACCACCGCGGCGGGGGTCAGGCCAGCCATGCGGCACTTGATGTCCAAAAACTTCTCAGCGCCCAGATCCGAGCCGAAGCCGGCCTCGGTGATACAGTAGTCGGCAAGCTTTAGGGCCAGCTTGGTGGCCCGCACCGAGTTGCAGCCGTGGGCGATGTTGGCAAAGGGGCCGCCGTGCATGATGACCGGGGTGCCCTCCAGGGTCTGCACCAGATTGGGCTTTACCGCGTCCTTTAACAGCACGGCCATGGCCCCGTCGGCCTTTACATCCCGGGCGTAAACCGGCCGGCCGTCGTAGGTATAGGCGCAGAGGATACCGCCCAGCCGCTGCTTGAGATCATGCAGATCGGCGGCCAGACAGAGGATGGCCATGACCTCGCTGGCCACCGTGATAATAAACCCGTCCTCCCGGGGCACCCCGTTTACTTTACCCCCCAGACCGCAGACGATATTGCGCAGGGCCCGGTCGTTCATGTCCATACACCGCTTAACCAGTATCCGCCGGGGGTCTATCCCCAGCGCGTTGCTCTGCTGCATATGATTATCCAAAAGGGCGCAGAGCAGGTTGTTGGCCGCCGTGATGGCGTGCATGTCGCCGGTGAAGTGGAGGTTAATGTCCTCCATGGGGAGGACCTGGGCGTAGCCGCCGCCGGCCGCTCCGCCCTTGATGCCGAAAACGGGGCCCAAAGAAGGCTCCCGCAGGGCGCAGACCGCCCGTTTGCCGATGCGGGCCATGGCCTGGCCCAACCCTACGCTGGTGGTAGTTTTCCCCTCGCCGGCCGGGGTGGGGTTGATGGCGGTGACCAAAACCAGCTTACCGTCCGGCTGGCCGGACAGACGGGTAAAGAGCGACTCGGAGAGCTTGGCCTTGTATTTCCCGTAGTACTCCAGTTCGTCCTCGGTAATTTGCAGGTCATCGGCGATTTGCCGGATCGGCTTCATAGAAGCCTGCTGGGCGATTTCAATGTCGGAAAGCATGAAAAAATTCCCCCTTGCTTGCAGAGTGGGCGAACGGCTGACAGAACAGCGGCCCGCCGTTAATTAAATAAAGTATACCACATCTGTCCGCCGTAATAAAGTATTTACTTGCACTATCCGACGGCTTGTCCTATAATAATGCTAGGAAGCCGTATGCATAGGCGGGGCATGAAAGGTTGACGGCGGATGCTCCCGCCCATCGAGGCGCGTTTTTGCGGGCGTTTTGCGGGCATACTGACGTATAGCGGGAGTCTCCCGTCAAGACTGCCGTCCGCGGCTGTACATACAGTTTCTGGGGACTGTTCATATAAACCCAACGGAAGGATAACCGAGCGAGTTTTGGCCGGATGGATAGCAAACATTTGTAGGCATACTGGCGAACGCTAACAATTATGAACGCAGCAGAGGGCAAAATTGCCGGAAAGCTGTGCCTTGGGGCTTATGTGAAGAGTTGAATAAGGGGTTGTGCTTCAATGAATCGATTGCTCGGCCGCGTCGCCGATTTTATACGGGAAACCGATAAGCTGTTGTTTTTGCTCTGTATTTTCTCTTCCGGCTACGGATGCGTGGCCGTTCTCTCCGCCACCCATCCTTCCGGCAGCCTCCGCCGCTTTTTTATGCAGGTTGTAGCCCTGTTTCTTGGGGGGATAGCGGCGGCGGTCATTTCCAGTATCGACTATAAGACCATCGCTAAATTCTGGCCGCTGATCACCGGCGGCAGTCTGGCGTTGGTGGCCCTCACCTTTTTCTTCGGCTACGCCCCCGAGGGTACCGACGATAAGGCCTGGCTGCTGTTGCCGGGCGGTCTGTCCCTGCAGCCGGCCGAGCTGTTGAAAATCGCCTTTGCCATCACCTTTGGGCTACATGTCAGCCATGTGAAGGAGGAAATCAACAAGCCGCTGCAACTGCTGCTTCTCTGTCTGCACGGGGCCGTGCCGGTGGTGCTGATCCATTTGCAGGGAGACGACGGTACGGCTATGGTCTTTGCCTTTATGTTTATCTGTATGCTGTTTGCCGCCGGCGTCAAGCTGCGCTATTTTGCCATTGCCGGCGTGCTGGTGCTCGTATCGCTGCCGCTGCTCTGGTTTTTCGTTATGAACAGCGATCAGCAGGCCCGGATCATCTCCCTGCTCAACCCGGAAGACGACCTGCTGGGGGACGGGTGGCAGCAGTGGCGGGGACGGGTGGCTCTGGCCAGCGGCGGACTCTTTGGAAAGGGCCTGTTTAAGGGGCCTCATGTCCAATCCGAATCGGTGCCGGAGGGATATAACGATTTTATTATAGCCAGTATCGGCGAGGAACTGGGGCTGATTGGTGTATTGGCAGTGCTGGCGCTACTGGCCGCCATCTGTATCCGTATCCTGCGGATTTCCCATGACGCCCAAGATACACTGGGCAGCATCATGTGCGTGGGCATCTTCGCCATGCTGGCGGCCCAGACCATCATCAATTTAGGTATGTGCTTCTCGATGCTGCCGGTGGTGGGCGTTACCCTGCCCTTTTTCAGCGCCGGCGGCACCTCTCTTGCCTGCCTCTTTTTGGGGATAGGACTAGCGTTGAGCGTATACATGCATCGAAACTCCCGCACGATCTATCTGCGGGAGTTGTAGGGCTCTACAATAAAGGCCGGTCCGACAGCAAAGCCGGACCGGCCTTTATCTTTTCCTGATTGTTTCATACGATAGCTTTTAATTGAACCTGAGGGCTCTGTTCTCCGCGTCGGCCTGATAAGCGTTCCCGGGCCCGCGGGTTTCCGGGAACCATTTCTTCCCCCTCCCCTGTTTTTTCGAGAAAACAGGGGAGCGCTGTGCGAGCAAGGATCAAGAAATATCATACAATACGCCTGACGCAAAATATCCCGCTCCGTTAAAAAGAAAAGGGGCTCTGACGCGAATCTCGATTTCAGCCAATAAAAAAATTCAAACGATTCATAGAAGGTCTTGCAACAAATTATCCCCAGATATGCGCGGCCTAAAAAATTTTTATTCCTTCAATCATTGAAAAGTCTCCCGGCCGGAACACCCGGTCGGGAGACTTTCTTTCGCAAGGAACCGCTGTAATTTTATACGCTTTGCATGGACGCGGCGCATCTATCCAAAAGCTAAGCCTGACGCGCCAAAATCTTACAGATTTCCATAATATCGGTAATATCTACGCTACCGTTCTTGGTCAGGTCGGCCGCAATCAGCTCCACAGGCGTAGGCTTCACATTGGCCGCCTGACGCGCCAGAATCTTACAGGCCTCCATCACGTCCACAATGGTCACCTTTCCGTCACCGCTCAAATCGGCCGGCAGAGCCACCGTATAGGTGACGCCGTTGTAGGCGGCCTTCATGCCGGTGCCCAGAAGAGCGGTGCCTGCAACAGTCTTGCCGCTGGCATCGGTCACCTTAACGTCCGCGCCGTGGAAGCCTTCGATGAACTTGGCGACCGTGATGCCCGTCGCCATACCGGCTACGGTATTATCGTCGGTGTCCAGGGTCCAGTCCACCTCGTCCGGTTCTGGAATGACTTCGTCCTCGGTGCCGTACACCTCAAATTCAGTAATACCGGCCCAATCGTCGCCGGCCTGATCCACAACCCGCAGGTTTTTGATCTGGACATAGCTGGTCTTGCGGGGCGCAAAGGCAAATACCTGGGCGTCAGCCGTCTTCCGCATCTGAATCTCCTCGGTGGTTCCGTCGGAGAATTCCAGGGTGGCGTTGGCATAGTAGGTATCGTGGGGGAAGTCGGCGCGGATATAGATCTGCACCTCATCCGCATAGACCTCACGGCCAAAGTCCACCTTCAGGTTCTGCTTCTCGAAGGGATCGTCGCGCTGCAGCTCAGGTCCCCAGGACTGATAGGGATAGGTGCCATGGCCCTTGTTGGAAGTGAAACCGTCGATGGCGTTGCGGCCCTCGAATTCCGCGCTGTTGCGGCAATCCGTACTGGTGGTAACATGAGGATACGCAGCGGTGGCGCTCTTGAGATCATAGGAGTTGCGGGCCAGGTTGCGCCGGGTCTGCAAATCCTCTGTCGTAGCTACCCTGGCAGTGATGGTATTGCTGATGTAAGCGACTGCCTGAGAGGGCTGCACCGTCTTGGGGAAGACCTTATCGATGTTGGTCAGGGTATACTCGAAGGTGCCGCTGGGAACATAGATCAAGGATTCGCCAATACGGCTGGACAGGGAGAACATCAGATACTTCTGTCCCTCCGGCAGCTTCACGGTGACCTTATCCCCGTTCTGATACTTCTGGGAAACGTTCAGCTCTACAAAGCCGGCCTGCTCATCCGAGTAGGTCTTTCCGCCGCCGGTGTAGCTGACCGAAATCATGCCCTTCTGTAAACCGGCCCGGGCCTTCATGTGCTGCTCGTTGACCATGTCGTTAAAGGCACGTTTGTTTTCCTTCTCGTCGGCCTCGCGCATGGCGTTGCCGTCCCAGTTTTTATTGCCGTCATAGGAGCCGTAGCAGGGCACGCCCAGATCGATCCAGGCCGCGAAGGCGCGAATCTGTTCGTCGGTGAGCGCAACGCCCTGATGCTTGGAACGCAGCATGGTCATCAGATTGCTCTTGACCGCGCCATACTGGCGGGGCTCCAGAATTTCGCACTGGCTCATGGAAGAAACCCAATTGGTAATCTGATTGGCAGTGGAGTTAGCCCGCCAGTTATCCCGGTTTCCGCCGTTGGGCGTAGAGCCGGTCAGCACCAGGTAGGACAGGGGCCAATACCTGCGCTGACGGGAGCCCACCACGTTGGTACTCTCCAGGGAAACCGGCGTCTGCAAATCGCGGATCGAAACGCCGATGTCGATACAGGAGCCGCCGGCGGTATTGAAGCAGGTCACGGCCAGAACATTCTCACCCTGCTCCAGATACTGGGTGTAATCGGCTAGCAGGCTTTCGGTGTGGTACCGGTCGTTGTAGCCTTCCGCGGAGAAAATCAGATGGCCGTTGAGGTAAACCAGTGGATTCTCATCATACTTGATGTTCAGGTAGAGCTTTTTGGCGCTCAAGTCGGTTTCGTCGTCCACCGTAAATGTCTTGCGGGCCCAAATCTGCTTGCCCACGTCATAGGTCACGCCGTCGACCTTGCCGGAGGTCCAGCCGGTCGCGGCAAAGCTCTTGGCCGTCCAGTTGGCGTCGATAGCGGAACCCGTGTCCTGAATGGTGTACTTCCAGTCGCTTTGGCTGACGTCGCAAAGGACCTTTTCGTTGACGTTGTTCTTCTTGGCCGTCAGACCAGCGTCCCACTGCCGGCCGCCGGTATGCTGGTGGAGGCTAACGGCGAAGACGTTCTTGCCCGCAACCAGATAATCGGCCGCGTCGGCGGACAGCTTCTTCTCGGTGTAGGCGTCCACCCACTTCTCAGGATCCGAGAAAATCTGATGGCCGTTGAGATAGAAGACCGGATCGTCGTCGTAATAGGTATTGGCGGTCAGCGTAGCGCCCTTGAGCTCCTTGACCTGCTCGGCCGTCAGTTCAAACTCCTGACGGGCCCAGAGGTAGACCTCGGAACCGGTCCGTTTCC
>JAAVYX010000177.1 GCA_022791355.1 Clostridiales bacterium
CCCGGTTTGGCCTTCGGCCAAACCTCTAGATCGTCCCTTGCGGGAAGCAAGCCAGAGGCGCGTGAGCGCCGCGGTCGCCAGAGAGGCGCGTGAGCGCCGGGACCTACGGGTAGAAGCGCGTTAGCGCAAGAATCGCCACAATAGCCAAAGGTCATTCGCTTAGATGGGCCGCAGAGAAATCTACAGTATGCCGATACGCCCGGAAGCCGTCCCACAGGGCGGCCCTGTACCCACCGGTTTACGTTCGTCAGCCGGGTCAACGCAGCCCGCGCGGGCGTATCTCGTAAGAGGGCGCGGAGCCGCGGAGATATGGGGCGGACTATACCGGATACGTTTGTAACGCAGGCCCCGCCGGCTTCTATACCGGCGGCGGAGCGGGCGGCCGAACTTCGCCCAAAAACCTGTTGCGCCCCGTCCCATTATGCCGTATAATGCCCACAGAAAGATATAAACATATAAGGAGGCGCGCTTTATGGCCAAACCCTTTACCCTCTATCTCATCCACCACAGCCACACCGATATCGGCTACACCGATTATCAGGAAAAAATCGAGCTCCACCATGTGCACTACATAAAAGAGGCCGTTGAAATCCTCCGCCGGGCCCACGGCGACCGGCCGGAATGGCTGGGCTTTAAATGGAACTGTGAAAGTCTCTGGTGCGTGGAGACCTTTTTCCAATCGGCCGGTCAAAAGGACCGGGAGGATTTTATCCGGTTTGTAAAATCCGGGGAAATCGGTCTGTCGGGCAGCTATCTGAACATGACCGAGCTTGTCTCTTCCGACGTATTGTCTTACATGACGGCCCGGGCGGCGAAAGGAATGCGGGAGGCCGGGCTGCCCCTGCGGTCGGCCTTGACCGCCGACGTCAACGGCTACGCCTGGGGCTTTGCCGACGCTCTTTATGAGAATGGTATTACCCGTCTGCTTTCCTGCATCCACATTCATCACGGATACCATCCCCTTTTCCAGAAGCAGACTCCCTTTTACTGGGAGACCCCCAAGGGTCACAAGCTGCTAGCCTGGGTGGGAGAGCACTATCTTCTGGGAAACGAGCTGGGCGTGGCTCCCGGCGGGGCCTTTGAGTACACCCTGCGGGACGGGCTGGACGGCGCGGGCCTGGAGCCCTTCCAGAAGGCCGAGACCCGTATCGCCGCCTATGTGGAGACCCTCCGCCGGCAGGGTCATCCCTTCGACCTGGCCCCGGTTAACTTCTCCGGCCGGATGACCGACAACGGCTCTCCCTTTGCAGGGGCCGTGGATTTTGTCAGCCGGTACAACGCGCTACACGGGGAGGAAATCCGTTTGCAGTTAGCCACCCTGGACGAATTTTTCGACGCGGTGGAGGCCGCCGGCCTGCCCATCCCCACCTATAAAGGAGACTGGACCGACTGGTGGGCCGACGGGGTGGGCTCCACCCCCAACGTGGTGCAGCACTACCGGGAGGCCGACCGGAAATACCGGATGGCCCGCCGGCTGGACCCCGAGGGAAAAATCTGCGGGGAGCGGCTTTTGGACCAGACGGCCTACGACCTCATGTTCTACGCCGAGCATACCTGGGGCTACTGTTCTTCGGTGTCCGAGCCCTGGAACAGCAGCGTCAACAATCTGGACCTGCGTAAAAGTCTTTTCGCCCTAAAGGCCAATGAATCGGCCTGCCGCGCCCTGGACCAAATCACCTTCTCCATGGGAGAGACCCCCAATTCCATGCACTTTGAGCCGGTTTTTAAGGCGGTGAATCCCCATCCCGTGCCGGTGACCGACCTTATCCGCATCAACGCCGAGACCCTGGGGAGCCACCGGCATTTTGAGATTGTGGATACGGCCGACGGCCGCCCGGTCCCCCACCAGCTCAGCTCCTACGCCCGAGGCGTCGAGCTGAACATCCTGGCCGAATTGGAGCCCGGCCAGCAGCGGGAATACGCCATTCGGGAGCTCCCCGCCCCGGCGGTAACTTCGGCCGGCCGCCGGGCTGAACGGGGCATAGAAGGGGTGTCCGACCTGGCCGCCTCCTTTGAGCGTCAGTTGGAGGCGGGCAGCGTAGTCACCCCCTACCGGCTGGAAAACCGCTTTTTCCGTATGACCTTCGGGGAGACTGGCGTTGTTTCCATTTTGGACAAGGCCCGGGACAAGGAGCTGGTCCGGCCGGGACGGTACGCCGCCTTCACCCCGATTTACGAGGTGACCCCCAGCCGCGGGGACCCCTGCGGCGTGCGGCGGGATATGGGCCGCAACCGAAAGTCGGCCGCAACCCGGCGTTTTGTGGGCAAATGCTGCGGCGTGCGGGTTCTGGAGGACGGGGCGCTGTTTTCCCGGGTGGAGCTGCAATATGAGCTGGAGGGCTGCCGGTTCTGCTATCTGATCCTCACCGCCTATAAGCATACCCCCCGGGTGGACCTGGCCTTCCGCTGTCAGAAGGACTGCGTATGGGATCCGGAAAATCTCTATCTGGCCCTGCCCTTCACCACCGGCGGCAAGGAAACCCTGTGGATGGACAAGACCGGCTGCGTCTTCCGTCCCCGCGTCGATCAGCTTCCCGGAACCTGCGTGGATTTCTACGCCGTACAGAACGGTCTCTGTCTTGCGGGAGAGGACGCCAGCCTGCTCATCGGCCTGCCCGACACGCCCTTGGTGACCATGGGGCCGCTGGAGGCTCATGAGATCAAGCTTTGCGGCGAGGAGGGGGTAGAAAATACGGCCGAAGCCTTCGCCTGGGTGATGAACAATTTCTGGGAGACCA
>JAAVYX010000178.1 GCA_022791355.1 Clostridiales bacterium
AGCCCTTGAAGGAAAAGAAGGGCCCCCGTTCGTTGCCCTCGGCCGTGTGGTTGAACACCACGTCCAGATACACCTCGATCCCTTCCTTATTAAAGGCCTGGATCAGCTGCTTTAGCTCGTTTCCCTCCCGGTTATACTCGGCGCTGGAGGCGTAGCTGGTGTTGGGCGCGAAAAAGCTCACCGGATTGTAGCCCCAGTAGTTGTAGAGCTTTTGCCCGTCCACCTCCCGGGAATCCCGGGACTCGTCAAATTCAAAGATGGGCATCAGCTCCACCGCGTTGACCCCCAGCTCCACCAGGTAGGGAAGCTTTTCCATCAGCCCGGCGAAGGTTCCCGGGTGCAGGACGCCGGAAGAGGGGTCCTTGGTAAAGCCCCGGACGTGCAGCTCGTAAATAATCAGGTCCTCCATGGGGATCAGGGGCTGGGGCATGTCCCCCCAGTCAAAGTCGTCCTTGACCACCCTGGCCTTGTAGTGCTGCTGGCCCAGGGATAAGGCGCGCCCCCACCGGCTCTGCCCCGTAACCGCCTTGGCGTAGGGGTCCAGCAGGTACTTGCCGCGGTCGAACAGCAGGCCCTTCTCGGGCTCGTAGGGGCCGTCCACCCGGTAGGCGTATTCAAACTCCTCGATATTCAGCTTGAAAACAATCATGGAATAGACGTTGCCGATACGATAGCTGGACGGAAAGGGAAGCACGGCAAAGGGCTCCTCCTCCATCCGGTGAAAAAGCAGCAGTTCAATGGAGGAGGCGCCTTGGGAGTGCACCGTGAAGTTGACCCCGCCGGGGATGGCCGTGGCCCCGTTGATCTCGTAAAACCCCGGGCGCACCGAAAAGCCGTCTATGACCTTCATAGGGACCAGATGGATGGTACGGGGCAGCGCCAATTTTTCAATCTCCGCGTCGGTTTTCTTTTCCGGGATCATCCGCTGGGTTGTGGTTTCCTGATTTTTCGCCATGGTCTCATCCTCCTTGCTTTTAGAGCCAGTACCAATCGAATACAGCGCACGCTTTCCGGCAGATGGAGCCCTTGCCCGCGCTGCAAAATTTGGAAACACGCAAGTATTTCCATAGATTTTCGTTCGGCCCATCGAGGGCCTCACAAAAATTTTACTTTGCAAGACAAAGTATGGCTCAGCGCCTTGCCGCGGCCAAATCCGCTGGAAAGTCTCCGCGCCTACCCTATCGTACAGGTTCTTGGTCCGCTAAATTCGCTCTTTTGGGAGACCCGCTTTGGCTAGCTGGACAATTCCTGTTTTTATTATATCTACGCTCCCCCCCTTTTTCAATATTCATTCTATATGAAAAAGGAGGGCTTTCTATGTACAGCGCTCGCCCCAGCTTTCGAAACGGGCCGGCGGCGGACGCGTTGAAAAGCCGCGGTCTATTTGCTATAATAGAATCGATCATCATGAACGATTCAAGAGCTAAAGGAGCCTGCCCATGGAGTACTACGCCCTGATTGAACCGCTGGTGCGGGATAAATATTGGAGCAGCCAGTATACCGAGGGAATCAAGCAGGAAATCAGCCGGGCCAAGGGGAGCTACAAGGAAATTACCTTTGACGATCTGGAGGCCATCCGCGCCGCCGGCCTGCGCGGTCATACCCGCTCGGTGGTCCTGTGCAACTGCATCTCTCTAAACTGGATTTCGGACTGTCTGGCCCGTATGGAAAGCATGGGCCTCCACCCCCTCCTGCTCACCCCCATCGGCCGTTCCAATCCCGCCTTTGTCAGCAGCATATCCTTTGACTTTTATGGGGTGTTTTATAATCTGTGCCACTACCTGAACGAGACGGGGCACGGCCATATCGCCCTCTTCGGCCTCAACCCCTCCTCGGCCAACGACGTGGTCAAGCAGGCCGCCTTCAGCCGTTACTACGAGGCCGCAGGCGGGGACGGCGGCCGCCATATTTTCTGGAACAAGGGCGCCATGGAGGACTGCTGCGCGGCCTTTTACCGGGAGATACAGTCCTACAATGCCGTGATCTGCGCCAACGACATACTGGCCGTAGGGCTCATCCGGTTTTTGAAGCAGCGGGGCGTGCGGGTCCCGGAGGACCTGTATATCGCCGCCATGGGCAACACTTCTCTGAGCGAGCTGATCTCCCCCCGCATCACCGTGGCCAAGTTCGACTGCTACGCCATCGGCCAGCACGCCGCCCGGCTTTACCGCTTCCTTTCCAAAAATCCCCACATGTCCTCTGTGACCGCCAACGTATCGGGGCAGATCATCGCCCGGGAGTCCACCGGCGGGGTCCCCCCTGTCTTTACGGCCCCCAAGCCGGTGGAAAAATCCGCCTATATCAATTTTTACGCCGACGACGACGTGCGCAACATCTTCTCTCTGGAAGAGCTCTTTCAAAGGTCGGACGAGCTGGACCGGCATATTATCCACGGCCTGCTCTGCGAACGCTCCTATCCCGACCTGGCCGCTTCCCTGTTCGTCTCGGAAAGCACGGTAAAATACCGGGTCCGGAAAATGATCGAGGCGGCCGGCTGCCGCACCAAGGAGGAGCTGCTCTCCCTGCTGGGGGCCTATATCGATTTTTAACCGCCGCCCTGTCCGGCCTTATGGCTGGGCAGGGCTGTTTTATCCCATTCTATAGGTTAAAGTGTACAGATTTTTTCTTACAAGATTAAGCTTGCAGTATATATTTTCACAGATTATACTGATAATAGTGTATTGCGTGATATCAAATGCAGAAAGAGGGATGTCAGATGAAAGAGATCATTTTTCACAAGAAACGATTCCGGCGCATACTGGCCACGGCCTTGAGCGCCCTGCTGACGGTGGGCGCGGCCGCCGGCCTGCCCCAGCGGACCGCGGCGGTGGAGGAGCCGGCAGAGCGGTCCCTGAAGGTGCTGGCCATCGGCAACTCCTTCAGCGAGGACGCTATGCAGCATCTCTACCAAATCGCCGCCGACGCGGGAGCCACCGAGATCGTGCTGGGCAACCTGTATATCGGCGGATGCAGTCTGGCCACCCACTGGGGCAACGCCCAGGACAACCGGCCGGCCTACGAATACAAGAAAAACACCAACGGAACCTGGTCCTCCCGGGGCGGCTCCACCATGGAGTACGGCATCAAGGACGAGGAATGGGACCTGATCACCATCCAGCAGGTCAGCGGCCTGAGCGGCATGGCCGACACCTATAATTCCGATATCGAAAATCTGGCTTCCTATATCAGGCAAACCCGTCTCAACCGCCGGGGCCGGCTGGGCTGGCACATGACCTGGGCCTATCAGACCGGCAGCAATCACGGCGACTTCCCCAAGTATGGCCGGGATCAGATGACCATGTACAACGCCATCGTATCGGCCGTGCAGCAGAAAATCCTGACCAGCGATTCCTTCGACCTGGTCATCCCCTCGGGCACGGCCATTCAGAATATGCGCACCAGCTATATAGGCGACACCCTGACCCGGGACGGCTATCACCTGTCCTACAACCTGGGCCGCTACATCGCCGGACTCACCTGGCTGAAGGCCGTCACCGGCTGGTCCATCGACGAAATCGCCTATGTGCCCAGCATGTCCGAAATCCCCGCTTCCCTGCTCCCTGTCATCAAGCAAGCGGTCAACAACGCTGTGGAGCATCCCTTTACGGTCACCCCCTCCAGCTACGTAAACGACCCGGTTTTCGACGATCTCTATAAGCGGCTGGACTGGGAGCCGGAAGGCACGGGCTACTGGAACTCGGGCAACGGCGGCTACGCCGCCGAGCCGACCGTCAACCGCGCGGCCGGGAACTCCAAAAACTTCATTCCCTCCGCCCGCCGCTTTACCAAGGCGGATATCCCGGTAGGCAGCATCATCGAGGTGGACGAGGGCTATCAGTACCGGCCGGACGGCTGGGCCCCCGAGGGCGCGGAGGCTCCCGGCCGTCCCGAAAATATTACCGCCCGGCAGATGGTGGTGGACAAGGCCTTCTGGGACAAATACGAGTACCGGGCCTTCAATCTGGCGGCGGTCGACGGCAGCGACCTTACCGGTAAGGAGGACGAGGCGGCCGCCCACCTGCGCATCTATGTGCCCGATCTTGTCAAGTACACCCAGCTGGATTGGGAATACATATGCCCCGCCTTCTGGAACTCCGACGGCGGCGGCTACGCGGCCGACCCCAAGCCCGCTACCACAGGAGACCTGGCCAAGAGATATGTGGCCTCCGCCAAACGCTTTACCAAGGAGGATATTCCGGTGGGCAGCGTGCTGGTCGTCGACCCGGGCTATCAGTACCGGCCCGACGGCTGGGCTCCCGAGGGCGGCGGCGCGCCCGGCCGGCCGGACAACGTCTCCACCCGGCAGGTGGTCGTAGGGGACGATTTCTGGTCCAAATATGAATACCGCGCCTTCAACATATCCATTCAGGGCAGCAACGCCGATCTGACCGATCAGGCCGAGGAGGTGGCCGGCCACTTCCGGATTTATACCCGCAAGGCCGGCGGAAAGGCCATCCAGTCCTTCTCCATAAACGGCGCGGAGGGAGCTTTCAGCGGCAACGTCATCACCGTTGCCCTGGACGAAGGAACCGACCTGACCAAGCTGACCCCCGAAATCGTCTGTTCGGACGGCGCTTCCCTCTCCCCCGCCAGCGGCGTTCAGACCGACTTTACCAATCCCGTGCGCTACACGGTCACCGCCGAGGACGGCACCACCCAAATCTATATCGTAACGATCCAGCTGAAAAAGGTTTACGATTACAGTAAATACGATCTGCTGGATTGGGAGCCCGCCGGCCTTGCCTACTGGAACTCGGGCGACGGCGCCTATTCCGAAAATCCCAGCCTGAACGCCACGGCCGACAATTCCAAGTATTTCGTAAGCTCCGGCCGCCGCTTTACCAAGGCGGATATCCCGGCGGGCAGCCTGCTGGTCATTGACGCGGGCTATCAGTACCGGCCCGAGGGCTGGGGCTATGCGGGAGCCGAAAAGCCCGGCCGTCCCGGCAATGTGACCGTGGGCGTGACCGAAGTCGGCGCGGATTTCTGGGAAAATTACGAGTACCGGGCTTTCAACGTAGCCGTCGTCGGCAATAATACCGATTTGACCGGCAAGGAGGAGGAGACGGCTGCTCACTTCCGCATTTACATCCCCAAGTCGGCCGCAAAGGATGTCCTGTCCTTCTCCATAGACGGCGTACAGGCGACCATCATTGGCGACCGTATCTCCCTCACCCTCCCCGGCGGCACGGATCTTACCAAGCTGGCCCCTGTCGTCACGGTCAGCGACAAGGCCTCGGTCTCCCCCGCCAGCGGCGTCCAGACCGACTTTACCCAGCCGGTTGTCTACACCGTCACGGCCGAGGACGGCAGCGTCCAAACCTACACGGTAACCGTAACGGTAAAGCTGGACTCCATCCCCGGCGACATGGACGGGAATGGAGAGGTAACCATCCAGGACGTGATGGAGGCCTGTAAGGTGCTGGCCCGTCAGTCGGCCGGCAAGGCCCCCGCCGAGGACGAGATGCTGCGGGGCAATCTGGACGGCGACGACAAGTTCACCATCACCGACGTCATGGAAATCTGCAAAATTTTAGCCCGTAAGGCGTAAAAGCCGTATAAAAACAAAACCCCGCTCCCCATCGCTGTCTGCACCGCCCCAGCAAAAGTGGAGAATAGACAAAAAATCCCCCCCTGAT
>JAAVYX010000179.1 GCA_022791355.1 Clostridiales bacterium
ACCCTCGGGGCCCTGGCTCGATGGCCAGATCGATGACCGCCCAGCAGGGCTTGGGCATGGTATAGGCCGTAAAGCCCCGGCTGGCCTTTAGGGGGGTCTCCTTATATATAACGGTGGGCGGCGTAAAGCTTACGCCCAGCCCGTACCGGCTTTTCAGCAGAGCCTCCAGGATTTCCAGCTGGATAGCGCCAGTGATGTGGAGGCCCAGCTCTTTCTCCTCGGGAGAATACTCCATGTCCAGCTTGGGGTCCTCGGCTGTCAGCTCGGTTAAGGCGTCCATGAGGGGATACAGCTCTTCCGGTTTTTCGGGCAGCGCCCGCACCTTTAAAAGGGGCACTGAAAGCTGATAGCCGGTCAGGTGGGCGGCCTCGCCGATAATGTCCCCCACCTTAGCCCCTGACAGACCGCAGAGGGCCGCCACGTCCCCCCGGACGGCCTCTCCTACGTCCTGATACCGGGCGCCGTCGTACCGCCTGATCTGGGAGACCTTTCCCTCCTCGCCGGAAGAGAGGCGAACGGTATCCCTATTCTGGATTTTACCCCCGAACATGCGCACATGGGCTACGCGGCCCATGGTTTTGTCGTGGGTGATACGATAGACCACGCCGGACAGGGCGTCGTCCTCTCTGCCGCGGACCGGCTGCACCCAGTCCTCCAGCACCCGCAACAGCTCGCCCGCTCCCACGCCGCACAGGGCGCTGCCGCACAAGGCGGGGACGATTCGCCCGTCTCGTATTTGTTTGCCCAGCGCGGCGGCCAGCTCCTCCCGCTCCACCGGCTGGTCGGAAAGGTATTTTTCCATGAGTCCCTCGTCGAACTCGGCCGCAAGCTCCAAGGCCTCGGCAAAAAAGGCCGGGTCCTCCAACGTCCGCAGCCGGGACGTACAGGCCCTGTCCCCTTCCCCCTGGGGCGTTGTAAAAAATAGGAGACGGGGGGTAAAGCGCTTTTTTACCGCCTGAACGCAGCCTGCGAGATCGCTGCCCACCCGGTCCAGCTTGTTGAAAAAGAAGAGCAGGTTGGTGTGGGTGGCCTCCAGGGCCTCGTACAAAAGCTCGGTCTGGGCCTCGATGCCATCGGCGGCCGAGATCACCAGTATCGCCGCGTCCAGCACCGACAGAGCCCGTTCCACCTCGGATGCAAAATCCACGTGACCGGGAGTATCGATGATGTGCAGCCGCATCCCTTCCCCCTCCGCCACGGCCGAGGAGGCCTTCACCGAGATACCCCGGCTGCGCTCTATCTCCAAAAAGTCGGTGCGGGCCGTACCGGCGTCCACGCTGCCCGCCTCCCGCAGCGCGCCGGCGGTATAGAGCAGCTGTTCGGTGAGGGTGGTCTTGCCCGCGTCCACATGTGCAAGAACCCCGATGGTCAGTTTCTTCACAAGGCTATCCCCTTTTCATGTCTTCAAGGCGTGTATTTAAACAAAATAATAATGTAGATTTTCCCAAAGTCCTCTAGCGCTTCACTTTTCTAGCCTCTCAATCTGGCATGCTTGGTTTGGCCGTTAATCAAACCTCTAAAAGCGGCCCTTGCGGGAAGCAGAAAATGGCCTTTGGTCTCTCGCTTAGACGCCTTGAGCGAAAATTTACATCATTTTTTGGTTTTAAAACACATCCTAGGGCCGCAAGAGTGCGTACATACAATAGTCCAGCGTTTCGCCGTTTTTATAAACGCCCTTTCGCATGACCCCCTCCAGCCGGAAGCCGGCCTTTTCCAGCACACGTCTGGAGCCCTGGTTACGGGCGAAGGGCTCGGCGTAGATACGGTCGATAACAAAGCGGTCGAAAGCCTCGCGGCAGATCTGCTCCACCGCCCGGGTCATGATTCCCTGGCCCCAGTAAGGCTCAGCCAGCCAGTAGCCCAGTTCGCCGCTGCGGCGGTAGACATCGTCGCCCAGAAAGACGCCGATGCTGCCCGCGGCCTGTCCATCAATTGCGATAGCGCGGCAAAGCTGTTTTTCCTCCGGGCCGGCGGCGCAGCCGTTTATGTACGCTCTCGCATCGGCCAAGGTATAGGGACAGGGAAAAACGTCCCGCAGGTTTGCGGCGATTTTGGGATTATTGGCGCAGGCCGCAAGGGTTTCGGCGTCCTCTTCTGTCCATTCACGCAGGATAAAGTCCATCTTTTTTCTCCCCTTTAGGCTCGCCGGTAAAATAGAAAAGAACGGCATTTTAAATATAGACCGGCGGTTTCAAAACACAGGTTGCAAGAAGGTTATGCGCTCCGCGTAAATTCTGTAAGACCCTCGATAGGCTGAGCGAAAATCTATAGATTTTCGTTCGGGGCATCGAGGGCTTCACAAAAATGTTACTTTGCAAGACAAAGTATAGATTTTCGTTTGGCCCATCTAAACGAACGTCCTTTGGGCGTTCATGGCTTTCCGCAAGGGATACTTCGCAAAAATTTACGAAAATCGTATATGTTTTTTGTTTAGCCTAGCGAGAGGTTTCAAGCCTGATTGACTCATATGGATACTCCACTCCCTGCTTGTGGGGCGCGGCGTCCTCTTCTTCATACGGAGAAGAGGATGTAAAAGACGCGCTCACGGAAATCCTACGGATTTCTGTGAGCGCGTTTTCTCCCCCCTTCTTTTGCCGCATCACAAAAGAAGGGCGCGCGCCTCGCGAGCGGGTTTTGGCGTATTCGGAAAAGGATATCTGGCGCGAAACTTCCCGCCCAGCCAAAAATACAAATCCACCGCTTGTCCTCTTCGGCAAGCAACCGCTTTAAATGAACGGCCATTCGGCGTTTTCTGTCCCGAACGGCCGTTCTTCGATTATGCTTTCTCCTTCCAGTCCTCGGTACGAATCGCCGCCCGACGGATTTTGCCCGAAATAGTTTTGGGCAGGTCCTCCACAAACTCCACGGCGCGGGGATACTTATAGGGAGCCGTCTGCTTTTTCACATAGGTTTGCAGCTCCTTTTTCAGCTCCTCAGACGGCGTATATCCCTTAGCCAGCACGATGGTGGCCTTGACGATTTGACCGCGAACCGGGTCGGGCGCGCCGGTGACGGCGCATTCCAACACGCTGGGATGCTCCATGAGAACGCTCTCGATCTCAAAGGGGCCGATCCGGTAACCGGAGGACTTGATGACGTCGTCGGTACGGCCCACATACCAATAATAACCGTCCTCATCCTTCCAGGCCGTGTCGCCGGTATGATACAGTCCGTCGTGCCAGGCGGCTTCGGTCAGCTCGGGCGCCCGGTAGTATCCCATAAACAGGCCGACCTGGGGACGCTTATCGGTGCGGACTACAATCTCTCCCGTAACGCCGGGAGGAACCGGAACGCCGTCCTCGTCCACAATCTCCACGTCATACTGGGGCGTGGGCTTGCCCATGGAACCGGGACGGGGCTCCATCCCCGTCAGGTTAGCGATTAAACAGGTGGTTTCGGTCTGCCCGAAGCCCTCCATCAGCTTGATGCCGGTACAGCGGTAGAAAACGTTGAAAACCTCCGGATTCAGCGCCTCGCCGGCAATGGCGGCGTATTTTAAGGAGGAAAGATCGTATTTGGCCAAATCCTCCTTGATAAAGAAGCGGAACATAGTGGGCGGCGCGCAGAAAGAGGTGATCTTGTATTTAGCGAAAAGGGGCAGTAAATCGGTAGGGGTAAACTTATTATAGTCGTAGACAAAAATACAGGACTCCATCAGCCACTGGCCGTAGAGCTTGCCCCAGGCCGCCTTGCCCCAGCCGGTATCCGACAGGGTAAAGTGCAGGCCCTCCGGGTCCACGTTCTGCCAGTGCTTGGCCGTGACGATATGGCCCAGGGAATACAAGGCGTTGTGGATGACCATCTTAGGATAGCCGGTGGTGCCGGAGGTGAAATACATAAGCATGGGATCGACGGCCTTTACGTCCTGCCGCTGAAAGTCCGCCGTGGCCTCCTCCATGAGTTTATCGAAGGACAACCAGCCTTCCTTCTCTATACCGGCCTCTCTTTCCTCCCGCCGGCCATGGGCCAGCAGCAGCAGCTCCACAGAGGGACACTGGGCAGCGGCCTCCTTCACATGGTCGGATAGCTCGCCGTCTGAGGTGCAGACCACCGCCTTGATGGAAGCGGCGTCAAACCGGTAGACCAAGTCCTTGACGGTCAGCAGATTGGTGGCGGGAACGGCCACCGCTCCCAGCTTGTGGCAGGCAAGAACGGTAAACCAAAACTGGTAATGCCGTTTGAGGATCAGCATAACCATATCGCCCTTTTTGACCCCCAAGCTCCGCAACATATTGGCGGTCTTATCCGAATACCGCTTCATATCGGCAAAGGTGAAGGAAAGTTCTTCTCCCACGTCGTTGGTCCAGAGCATAGCCCGTTTGTCGGGACATTTGGCCGCCAGCTCGTCGATAACGTCAAATCCGAAATTGTAATTTTCATCATACTGGATATCCAGTCCGGTGAGCAGGCCTTGTCCGTCGTAGGTCTCCCGGACGTATTTTTCATTGAGTCCTATCATGATATGCCTCCCTTTACCGCCCTAAGCGGTGCAAAATCTAATACGCTCCGCGCACAATTCTGTGAAGTCCTCCTGCGTTCCTTTCTTACGTCCAATACGAACGGCCTCCGTTGAAGAAGCTTTCGTACCGCAACGCCCCCTTAGGTCTTCACATAGAGACGGGCCGGCGAAAAATCTATGGGGATGTGGGTTTCTTCCGACAAGCCCATATGTACAAAGCTAATCCGCCCGGCGCATGACCACGCTGATAAAGACGCAGTCCTCGCCGCCCACGGCGATCATACCGTGACCCTTACCCGAATCGTAATACACGCTGTCGCCCGCCTGCAAAATTTCGGCGTGATCGCCGTAGACGAATTTCAAACTGCCGCTGAGAATGTAGTCAAATTCCTGGCCCTCGTGAACCGACAGGGCGATGGGGTTCTCTTGCTCCTCCGCTATATAGGGCGCAGTGACTAAGAAGGGTTCCGAAATCTTATCCCGGAAGGTGGCGGCCAGATGCTCATACTTAAAGCCCTGACGGCGCTTAATAGGCAGCCCCGTCCCCTTGCGGACCATACAATAGCCCGAAAGATGGGGATTTTCCCCGGTCAAAATCTCAATCATATCCACTCCGAAGCGCTCGGCGCAGTTGAAAAGGAAGGTAAAGGAAAAATCCTTCTCCCCCGCCTCCAGCGTCGTATACTCCTCTTCGCTAACGCCGGTAGTCCGGGCCATTTCCGCAGGGGAAATCTCCATAATTTCCCGCAGCGCACGGATACGTTCGGCAATCTCCGTAATATTGGGCTGCATATTTAACACGACCTTTCTATGCTTTGTCTTGCAAAGCAAAATTTTTGTGAGGCCCTCTAGCGCCTTGCTTATCCAGGTCCTGGTCTGGCCTTGGGCCAGACCTCTATCTGGCGTTCCCGGTCTGGCCAACGGCCAGACCTCTACAAGGCGTCCCTTGCGGGAAGCAATGCAGAGGCGCGTGAGCGCCGCGGTCGCCAGGTAGAGGCGCTTTAGCGCCGGGACCTCCAGGTAGAGGCGCTTTAGCGCCGGGACCTCCAGGTAGAGGCGCTTTAGCGCCGGGA
>JAAVYX010000180.1 GCA_022791355.1 Clostridiales bacterium
ATCCGCGACACCGACGTAGCCGAGGAAATGATGGCTTACACCAAGAACAACATCCTCATCCAGGCTTCCCAGGCCATGCTGGCCCAGGCCAACCAGGTGCCCCAGGGCGTTCTGCAGCTCCTGCAGTAATTGCATCTGCTTGTTGTTTTCAGGTTCTATCAAATCGCACGAAAAGGGCGGGCCTTCAGCCCGCCCTTTTTGCTTGTCTTCCCTTGGCGGCAGCTTTTTTGCCGGTAAGGGAAAGCAAGCAAAGGATAAAAGGCGCAAACCCGCGTGATATAGTCAACTCCCAAAAGAATCTTTTGGGTCCTACAATGCCTGAACCGACGCAGAGACCATGTGACAGATTTCACAGGCAGCCTGCACAGGCGCTGTTGTTGGTTCCCAATCCCATTGGAAGATTTTTTGCGCGTTGACTATAAGCGCCCAAACAGGGAGGAACTTTTATGAAGCAACCGGCCAAGCCGCTGCTGACCGTCGGCTTAATTGTCAAAAATGAAATTCGCTGTATCGAGCGATGCTTAAAGTCCTTGGAACCCCTGCGGAAAGCGATTCCCTGCGAGGTGATTGTGGCCGACACCGGCTCGGACGACGGCACGAGAGAGATGGCGGAAAAATACGCCGACCTGGTCTTCGATTTTGCCTGGATCGGTAACTTTGCCGCCGCCCGCAACGCCGTTTTGGATAAGGCCCGGGGCGAGTGGTTTTTGACCATGGACGCCGACGAATGGCTGGATGGAGATTTTCGGGAATTGACCGAATTTCTGTCTTATCCCATACTCCGCCAGCGGTTTAACCTTTGCGGCGTAACTGTATACAATTATACGACCCCCAATTTTGAGAGTGGTCTTTATGGGGAGTTTTTGGCCTTGCGGCTCTTTAAGCTCTCCTCCGGCGTGCGGTATGAGGGGATTGTACATGAGTCGCCCAAGGTACCGAAACCAAGCTATTACGCCATGTCCCATCTGGTGCTGCATCACGACGGATACGTCGATTTTGGCGGGGAAAAGAGCAAGAACAAGCGGGAGCGAAATATGGAGCTGCTGCGCAAAAAGCTGGCGGATGATCCCAAAGACCTGATGACTCTGCTTCAGTGCATTGAAAGCAGTGATAACGCGGCTTGTTTTGACTATTTGCATCAAGCTGTACAGGGCGTTCGGGAGGAATGGCCCTCTTGGGACGTTTTAGGGGCCAGCATCTACCGTCACGCGGTTACCTTGTACAGAAAGTACGATATGCCGGAACTATGGGATACCGTGCGGGAGGCGGAAAAAAGATTTCCGCAGGCCATGATGGTCCGGATTGAGATCAACTATATCGCTATCGAAGCCTGCATGAAGGAAAAAAACTATGACGAGGCCATTCGGCGGTGTGAAGCCTATTTGCAGGCCGTTGAAGATTATCACAACAAGCGGTATGACCAGAGCGAATTGACCCATATGGTTTTAACCGCGGCGAGTCCTTTTTTTCAGCGGGAGATATGCGTCAAGCTGGCCAACGCCTACTATGAGGTCAAGGACTATGACGCCGTCCTCTCAGTGATCCGTACCATGCCGGCCGGGCGGCTGGAGGACGCGCAGCTGGAATCCGTACTTTGTATTCTTTTAAACCTGCAAACCCACAGCCGTTTTGATCTGACCAACGCCGTATCCGCCTTTTGGGAACAGATTTCCGCTCCTGATCCGGACAAAAAACGTGCCGATGAGCGGATCTTTCTGGTCTCCCAAGTGGCGCAGCGGGCCTTTTCCTGGAAATTCCGAAAGCAGGAGGAGGAGAAGGGGCTGGCCCGCCATGCCTACACCCTGTTTTTGCCTTTGAAGGACCAGTGCGCCCTGGGACTTGCCGCCGCCATGGTTGAAGCGGAGGATGCGGAGGAGCTGGACCGGCTGCTCAGCGCGGTGGAGGATTGGGGTCTTTTGCCTATTCACGCTTTGGCCCATGCCATCATCGCCGGCGCGGCTTTCCCGTTGCCGGGGGATTCTCTTCCCGTGGAGATTTTGGACGGTCTGGCGGCTCGTTTGTCAGCCATAGAGGACGATTTCTTGCAGGAGCTTTGCCTGTGTATAGATATTCCAGAGGATTACGACGACCTGAATTGGGCCAGAGGGCTGATACTTGCGGCTGTACAAGCCTGCAAATGGGAAAATCCTGAGAAGGATTTTCCACTTGTCAGACGATTCGTCCAGCTGGAGGCCGCCTATTTGCCTCGCTGTTATACCCAGGAGCTTCTCAGCAGTCAGCTGCCGCTGCTGCCTCCCGTGCATCGGTTCGGCGTATATCTGACGCGGGCCTTTGACGCGCTGGACGCAGGGGATAAGACAGAGTATGTCCGCTGTGTGCGGGAGGGACTTACCGCCTGTGAAAGCATGAAGCCGATGGCGAAATTCCTGATGGAGGAAGTGAAGAAGGCAGGCGACGGCGCGTCAGAGGAACTATCGGCGCTGGCCGCACAGGTAAAGCAGATGCTGGCTGCGTTTCCGGAAGGAGACCCGCGGCTGGAACAGCTTCGGAAAAGCGAAGTCTATCGTCAGGTAGCAAGTATGATAGAATAGGTTATTGACCGACGAACGGTCCATGCCTATGCGCCCTTCTAAAGGTCCGATATCCGGTCTAATCAGAATAGTTGGATAGCGGAGCGTCCCTACCCGGGCAGCGTTTTGCAATGGAGGGCCAAAATATGAAAGAGCCGGCAGGGGACGGGATATTAGACATGCCAAATGATACCAGGATTTTTAAGCGCGGCCTGCGGCCTTGCGCAACTGGTACCGTTTCGGTAGGCCTGCATGTATCATAATTGCAAAGCGGCTGCTCTACCGGACGGAAAGTTCCATGCGCATGGCGAACGGGACGCTGATTGTACCGCGCTGCCCATATGCTACGATACATGACGATGTTGTAAAAGGCGGATAGACCGAAAGGCTTACCCGCCTTTTTATATGGATAAAAAGGGGAGAGAAGCTTTCGCTTCTCTCCCCTTGCCGCCCTTTGACGGGCATATAAATGGCTATTCCTTAAGGCCTGCCAGCGTTTAGGGCTCCAACAAACCGTCTGCCTCATCGGCCAGACCCGGTACCTTATGCATTTGCAGCTGGGCGGTAACCAGCCCATAATAAATGCCTTTTTTCTCCAAAAGCTGGTTGTGGGTGCCCGACTCGGCCAGCCCGTGCCGGTCGATGACCAGCAGACGGTCGGCGTTTCGCAGGGTGGAGAGTCGGTGGGCGATGGCAAAGGTAGTGCGGCCCTCGGTCAGACGGTCCAGGGCCTGCTGAATCTGGTATTCGCTCTCGGTGTCCAGACTGGAGGTGGCCTCGTCGAGAATCAGCAGCTTGGGATTGCCCAGTATGGCCCGGGCAATAGCCACCCGCTGCCGCTCTCCGCCGGACAGGTTGTGCCCCTTTTCGCCCACGTAGGTGTTGTATCCGTCGGGCGTTTTGCAGATAAAGTCGTGGGCGTTGGCCATTTTGGCCGCCTGAATGACCTCCTCGAGAGTGGCTTCCGGCCGGGCGAAGCGGATGTTATTGAGAATGGTGCCCGAGAACAGGAAGGTTTCCTGCAACACAACCCCGATCTGAGAATGGAGGGCGTGGAGGGAAATATCCCGGATGTCGGTCCCGTCTATGGCGATAACGCCGTCGTCCACGTCGTAGAGCCGCATAAGCAGGTTGATGAGGGTGGATTTGCCTGCCCCCGAGGGACCCACCAGGCCGATCATTTCCCCCTTCTTCACCGAAAAGCTGATGGCTTCCAGCACCGGCTCGTAGGACTTATAGCCAAAGGTTACGTCTTTAAATTCCACGTCGCCCTGGATATCCACATCCCGGGCGGTCTTTTTATCTACAATATCGGGCTGCTCGTCCAGAATGTCATAGACCCGCTCCAGGCCGGTGATCATACGCATGAGCCGGCGGGGCAGCATGGTCATCCAGCCCAGAGGCCCGTAAAGGATGCCGGCGTAGGCGATGAACTGGGTCAGGCCCCCTATGGTCATTCCGCCGCCGCGCAGTACGTTCAGGCCGCCAAAGTAGGTGACAAAATAAATGCCCATGCCCATGATAAAGGTGAGCAGGGGATAGAAGCTGGCCCAGAAGACCTCGTTACGCCGCTGTACCCGGGCAAAGTCCACCGCCAGGTCGTTGAAGCGGCCGGCCTCGTCCTTCTCCTTGCCGAAGGATTTGACCACCCGCATACCCGACAGCACGTCCTGCAAGGAGCTGTTGAGCTTATCGCTTTTGTGCCGCTGGTTGCGGAACATACGGTGGATTTTCTTGCGCCATAAAAAGGAGAGCAGCATGACGATGGGCAGAAAAACCAAGGAGAGCAGACCCAGCTTCCAGTTGGCGGCGAACATGTAGACCAAGGCCCCCAGCATGGTGATGAGGGTGGAAAGCATGTTGCCGAAGGTGTCCTGCATAAACTGGCGGATTTCGGCAGTGTCCCAGACGATGCGGTTCATCAGGTCGCCGGGCTTGCGGCCGTGGAGAAAGGTCAGGGAAAGGATCTGCACCTTTTGATAGAGCTTGGCCCGCAGATCCATGCTGATGCGGGCGCCCAGGGCGGTACACCACCAGTTGCGGATAACCGTAACGGCAATGAGCAGGCCGGCGATGAGCAGGGTGACGCCGATAAACTGTAAAATATCGGCCACGGAGCCGTTTTTAGGGGCCAGTACCCGGTCGATAAACCGTTTTTGTACCTCAGGGCTCAAAAGGTTTAAAAAGGAGGAGGCTATCATAAAAAGGGAGATGAGCAGCAGCTGTACCCAGTAAGGCTTACACAGGCGTAAAAACTTACGGAAGGTGTCCCCCTTGCCGTCGCAGTGGGGACATTCACGGGTGCCCGGCAGGGCCCGGCCGCACTTGGCGCAGAGCTTTTCATGCTCGGTACTTTCCACCAGATGGCTGCCGCCCTGTAAAAAGACCTTGGCCCCTCTGGCCACATAGGCGAAACGGGAGACATGGCGCATGGAGAAGCGGCAGAGGATCCGCCAGGCGCCGTCGGCCTTGATGGTAAGAATGCCGTTGTCCACCAGGGACTCGCACTTGATATCCTGGAAGGAGGAAAGGGGAATATCCTCTAAAAGCCGCTGCCGGTCGAAGAGCAGCAGCCGCCGGCGGGTAACGGCCAGAAAGCCCGCCGGCCCGAACCGGCTTTCGCCGTCCAGGTCGTAGGGGACGCAGTAGGCCAGGGTCTCGCCCTCGGCCAGCGCCGCCGCTTCAAGCAGGGGGGCGGGCAGATCAAAATGCAGATTCAAAAAGGTAAACCTCCCTTGGCCTGGAGTATGTTTGAAAACACCAAAAAACCGTCTTTTTGCCCATAAACAGGTGCAAGCAGCGTCCGAAATCCAGATCAGGCGAAAGCCTTTCTTGCGGTTTCGTCCTTGCTTTCCCCTGCTTCTGAACAAAAATCCGGCATTTTTCCAGTTTTAAAACACACTCTAAGCGTTAAATAAACAGGTCCAGCTTTTTCAGCTCGCCGGCGGAAAGCTTCCCCGTGTCGGGGATTTCAAAACGGTTGCCGTCCAGGTCGGAGATGAGCAGACGGGTGTCGGTCAGCCGCACCACCGAGCCGCCGTTCATGTGAATGGTGAAACGGCAGGCTCCCCGGTCGGTGAGCACGTCGAAGTAGGCGTAGCCGTATTCGTCTTTGATGTCCAATATGCGGGTGATGACGGGGGTGAAGTAACGGATGTTCATCTGTTCGGTCAGCATGGCGGCCGTGTCCTTGTCTAAGGCGCGCAAATCCTCCACCATACCGATTTCCTTGGCCTTTTCGTCCGGCTCCCGGATGGATATGTATTTGTCCGGGTCGGAGAAGGGAAAGGCGCGGTAGACCGATACCCGGTCGTAGTGCCTGCCCTGATAGTCCAGACTGACAAAGCCGCCCGGCGTGCGCCTAAACACCGCGTTGTCCTTATTCAGGTAACGGATTTCCAGAAGCTCTTCGGTTTCCTGGGCGATATCTTCTAAGGATAGGTCTTTGGCTTTTTCCTGTCCCATAGCGGTCTCCTTTTATTTTTCTAAAATTTTTATCTTATAACATTTGATAAGTTGTTGTTTTATCTTTTTGGGTTAAGATAGAGATTTTGCGGCAGGTTTGCTTTTCTTTTTTGGATTAGCGGGAGGTTTCGCGCCAGGTATACTTTTGATATTCCTCCATTTCCTGGTCGCGAGGCGCGACCCATTCTTTTGTAACGCGACAAAAGAATGGGGAGAAAAGCGCGCCAAAGGGAAACCTTTTCGACAGGTTTTAGAGGAAATCCGTAGGATTTCCGTGAGACACCCTTCCTGAACGACACAGAGGGCTCCGCCCTCTGGACTCCCGCCCTACGGGGTACCTCCCTGTACATTTTCCCTTAACTTTACCCGCTTCCCCTCAGCCGCAGGCTGCTAACCTATCGCTTCCCGCAATGTAGCTACAAGACAGGTTCTCCCCATTCCTAGTCGGCATCTTCTAACATCTACTCCCGTAGCTATGAACCGGGCCCGTTAAAACTTTGTTGCCTACCTCTCTGCTTTCCTTTGCCTCCTGCTATAAAAGCTAACGTTTCCCACTCGCTACCGGCGGATAAGTGAAACGTACCCAGCTGAAGCTCAGATGAGTGTCGGCGGGAGTGAGTTCATAGACCAGTGTACTGTTACATCCCGCCGGGTTGCTGAGAGGCTGTCAAGTTCCTGACCGAAAGTAGGAACGACTTTCGGGCTTCCCAGTTTAAAGAGAGGCACGACTTCCTGCATTCCTCGCGGGCTGCGTCACTAAAAACTAACGTCCTTATCCCGCTATTGGCGGATAAGTGAAACGTAGCCAACTGAAGCGCAGATAAGTGTCGGCGGGAGTGAGCTTATAGACCAGGTAATGGTTACATCCCGCCGGGTTCCTGAGAGCCTCCCAAGTTCCTGACCAAAAATTGGTACGATTTTTGGGCTTCCCAGTTTAAAGAGAGGCACTACTTCCTGCATTCCTCCCAGGCTACGTTGCCAGCGGGGGCCACGGGGGCGGCCAGCCACCGTGCGCGTTTTTCTCCCCCTTCTTTTGTCGCGTCACAAAAGAT
>JAAVYX010000181.1 GCA_022791355.1 Clostridiales bacterium
CGTCAAAAATGCTGGGAATACACAAAGTATTCCCGCGCTTTTTTCCTTGTGGCCACTCGTCCTGTGCGAAAATTCCGTCAATTCCTCTATTTTCTAACAAGCCCTAGGCGGACCGCAAAGAAAGCTATCGTTATTTTTCGTTATTTTTTGGCGTGCGCGCCCAAAAGCAAACGCGACGTACAATTTAAAACATCATGTTAAAACGGCGGCGGACACGGCGTTTTTATTTTCCGCAGGATATGGAACGTTATAGTTTACAGGCAGAAAGAAATGGAGGATTCACGGTATGCGAGCAGTTATAACGGTTGTTGGCAAGGACACTGTAGGGATTCTGGCTAAGGTTTCGGGCGGCTGCGCCGAATATAACGTCAATGTGAGCGAGGTGTCCCAGACCATTTTACAGGACATGTTCTGTATGATTATGATGTGCGACATTTCCAAAATCTCGATAGACTTCGGCAGCTTCGCCGACAAGATGGCCGGTCTGGGTAAGGACATGGGCCTTTCCGTTCACGTAATGCACGAGGATATCTTCAACTCCATGCACAGAATTTAGGAGGCTGAGTAGATGTTTGATACCCATGATATTTTAGAGACCATCACCATGATCCAGGATGAAAATCTGGACATCCGCACCGTCACCATGGGCGTATCCCTGCTGGACTGCGTCGACAGCGATATCGACGCCGCCTGCGGCAAGGTTTACGATAAGATCGTCCGCATGGCCGCCGAGCTGGTACCGGTCTGCGAGCAGATTGAGAAGGAGTACGGCATCCCCATCATCAACAAGCGCATCGCCGTCACCCCGATCGCCATGCTGGCGGCGGCCTGCCAGACCAGCCGCATCGTCAAGTTCGCTCAGGCTCTGGAGCGGGCGGCCCGGACGGTGGGGGTCAACTTCATCGGCGGATATTCCGCCCTGGTGCAGAAGGGCTTCGCCGCCGGGGATTACGCCTTGATCGAATCTATTCCCGAGGCGCTGGACAGCACCGAACACGTCTGCGCTTCGGTCAACATCGGCTCCACTAAGGCCGGCATCAATATGGACGCGGTGGAGATGATGGGCCGCATCGTCCAGCAGACGGCCCAGCGCACCGCCGACCGGGACTGTATCGGCGCGGCCAAGCTGGTCGTCTTCTGCAACGCGCCCGAGGATAACCCCTTTATGGCCGGCGCTTTTCACGGCCCGGGCGAGCCCGACTGCGTTATCAACGTAGGTGTTTCCGGTCCCGGCGTGGTACGGGCGGCTCTGGCTAAGTCCGACGGGCTGGACATTTCGGGGGTGGCCGACCTGATCAAGCGCACCGCCTTCAAGATTACCCGCATGGGGCAGCTGGTGGCTAAGGAGGCTTCCCGCCGTCTCTGCGTGCCCGCCGGAATCGTGGATTTATCCTTAGCTCCCACCCCGGCCGTGGGCGACTCGGTGGCCCACATTCTCGAAGAAATGGGTCTGGAGACCTGCGGGGCCTGCGGCACCACAGCCTGTCTGGCCCTTTTGAACGACGCGGTGAAAAAGGGAGGCGTGATGGCCTCCTCCCACGTAGGCGGCCTGTCCGGCGCCTTTATCCCTGTAACCGAAGACGCGGGCATGATAGACGCGGCCCGTTCCGGCGCCCTGACCATTGAAAAACTGGAGGCCATGACGGCCGTCTGTTCGGTCGGTTTGGACATGATCAACATTCCCGGCGACACCCCTCCCGAGGTCATTTCGGCCATCATCGCCGACGAGGCGGCCATCGGCATGGTCAATTCCAAGACCACCGCCGTGCGATTGATTCCCGCCATTGGCAAGCAGGTAGGCGACGAGCTCTCCTTTGGCGGTCTGCTGGGCGGCGGCCCGGTCATGCGCGTCAATACCGCCTCCCCCAGCGTCTTTATTCACCGGGGAGGCCGGATACCCGCGCCTTTACAGAGTCTAAAAAACTGATAAAACGGTCGGTTTGCGCAGGCCCTGAAGAGCTTCTTAACCGCTCAAGAGGCGTCGAATCATAGCGGCATACGCATGACAACCTATAAATGGGTTTATTCCGCTTATCATGAGAATGGATATATAAAGTCCGTTGCTATTTACGTGGTTTTTTAAAAGCGCGCTTTCCTTCGGCGCGTCTTTCGCTAAAGTTCTTTCGGCTTTCTCAAGGACTTTTTTCAAGCTTAATCGCTAAAACGCAATCCCGCCCTGTTTCATGAAACAAGGCGGGAGTTTTTGCGTTTAGGAAGACAGCCGTAGGGAATCGATCATGCGCTTTGGGCGCCGTCTGCCTTAAATGGACAATATGATTTTATGAAAGAAAAAATTCCGCATGCTACGTTGTTTTCGTCGCCGGCCGGCCTATCGAGCGGCCTTCCATAACCGCCCCAAAGGAGGGGCTAGCTTTCGTCCGGCATGATAGCCCTCATTTTGCCCCCCGCGAGGGCCTTTAAGGAATGTCGAGTGAAAAGCGCATATAGGACTCCGCAAAAATTGGCATAGCGGCCGTTCACTTACCTAAATAAGCCAAATATTCCTCCAGGCACATGTCCAGTTCCTGCATTTTGGCGGCGTTTTTACGTCCGACAAAGCGGAAATGCCAAGGTTCGTAAATAACCCCTGTCAGTTCCTTTTTATCGTCGGGATACCGTATCACAAAGCCGTACTCTACACAGTGGGCCCGCAGCCATTTTCCCGCTTTGGTATGCTCGAAGTCCTGCTCTACCGAGTTAAAGTCTATGGCGAGACCCAGCTGATGCTCGCTGGTGCCCGGCCTTGCCACGGCCGTTGCGGCTACGGTCAGCGCCTCGTCTCGATTATAGCCTTGCGCCACCAGCCTGTCCACCTTGTTGTTATACAAGGAATTCTGCTTGGCGTTGGTACGGTAGGCTGAGATAACCGTCAGGGTAACGCCGTCCTTTTTGGCCGCGTCGCACATAATATCGACCGCCTCTACAATACGGGAATCGATTTTCAGGCTGTTGGGATTATAGGCCGACTTAATTTTGGAAAGGTCCGGGTCAAAACCGTTCTCCAGCGGCGTCTGGAAATTAACCAGCTTGAGCGCCCAATCGCCGGGATCATAGGGAATGGCCTGTGCGCCGGTCTGGCTCTTGGAAGAGGTAGACGCCGGGTTCTGGCTGCTGGCCTTAGGCTCGGAGGTCGTCTCGGCCGGCCGGCCGGTGGAGTCCGCAGAGGCTGCGGAGGACGGCGTGGACGTATCCGATGCGGAGCTGAACGATTCGGAACGATCGCTGGGTTCGGCTGAGGGAGCCGTGGCAGTTGACGAGGGCGCGGTCAATGCGTCCGAATCGCTTATGTCGGGCGTTTTATTCTCCTCGGACCGATTCATCGTCAGAAGTATAACTACGGCCGCCGTAAGGACAAGCATCAGAAAAAGTATAAAAACCGTGTCGCGCTTTTTATTGCGCTGGGGAGGACGCCGTCTAGCGCGTTTGCTGGAATAGGCCATATTCTTTACCTCTTTCAAAGACTGTATCTATAATGGATAGGATATACTATTAACGAACAAGGAATGGCAAAAACAGAGGCCAAGCGGCTGCCTGCCGTCTTGTCTGGGTTCATTTGGAATGTTTCAAATTGTCAGTCATTTTAGCGAGAAAATTGTAATGCGTTTGTAGTAAGTTTTATTATTTTACCCCTTTTTTCGTCATTTTACAACCGGTAAAACCGAACCTTATGCTTTTCGGCAGCAAAACAACCAAGAAATAAAACGGAAATGGATAAATCTCCGTGTGGTGTGCAGATTGTCATTTGACAAAAAGTATGCATTAATATATTGTGGAGAAGGTTTGAAACAAAATCGTAAATCCTTCATAACAGTTAGAAAGGACGATTGGAATGGGCCAAACAAGAAAGACCAAAATTATTTGCACATTGGGGCCTGCCACCGACAAACCCGACGTACTGCGGCAGTTGATGTTAAGCGGTATGGACGTGGCGCGGGTAAACTTTTCGCATCAAACGCATCCAGAGCATCTGGAACGCATTCAGATATTAAAGCAAATGCGGGAGGAGCTGCACATCCCTGTCGCCCTTCTGGCCGACACCAAGGGCCCGGAGATCCGGCTGGGACGACTGGAGCCCAATAAGGTTATGCTTAAGGAAGGGCAGCCCTTTGTGCTCACGACGATGGAAACGGTAGGCAACGACCAGCGCGCCTCCATCTCCTTTGACGGACTTCCCCACGACGTTTCCCGCGGATCCACCATCCTGATAGACGACGGACTGATCGAACTGCAGGTCGAGTCGGTCACCGACACGGATATTGCCTGCCGGGTCGTTAACGGCGGGGAAATTTCCTCCAACAAGGGCATCAACGTCCCTGGCGCCGACCTGTCCATGCCCTACATCAGCGGCCGGGACCGGGCGGATATTCGTTTCGCCGTGGAAAACGATTTTGACTTTATCGCCGCCTCCTTCACCCGCACCGCCCAGGACATCCTTCTCATCCGGGAAGAACTGGAACGGCTGGGCAGCAAGGATATGCGGATCATCGCCAAGATTGAAAACACCCAGGGCGTGACCAATATCGATGAAATCCTCAGCGTGGTAGACGGCATTATGGTAGCCCGCGGCGATTTGGGGGTGGAAATTCCCTTGGAGGAAGTGCCGGTCATTCAAAAAAAGCTGATTAAGAAGGCCTATAAAGAAGGCAAACAGGTCATCACGGCCACCCAGATGCTGGAATCCATGATGCACAATCCCCGCCCCACCCGCGCCGAGGCCACCGACATCGCAAACGCGATCTACGACGGCACCAGCGCCATCATGCTTTCGGGCGAAACCGCCGCCGGTCTGTATCCCGTGGAAGCGGTTCGCACCATGGCCCGCATCGCCTGCCGCACCGAGCGGGATATCGACTATAAAAAGCGGTTCCGCCAGCGCATGGAAATCGATCTGTGCAGCGTGACCAACGCCATTTCCCACGCCACCTGCGCCGCCGCCCACGACCTGTCGGCCGCCGCCATTATCACGGTTACCAAATCGGGCGTAACCGCTCGTATGATTTCCAAATTCCGGCCCGACTGTCCCATTATCGGCTGTTCCACCTCCGACAAGGTGATGCGGCAGATGAATTTATCCTGGGGCGTCTCCCCTTTGCGCATGCAGGAAAAGGAAAATACCGACGATCTTTTCGGCCATGCCGTGGACGTAGCCCAGGCCGCCGGCCTCATCCGGGATGGAGACTTGGTGGTCATCACCGCCGGCGTACCGCTGGGAGTATCGGGAACCACTAATATGCTCCGGGTGCATGTCGTAGGCGAGCCCACCTCGGCCGGTCACAAATAAAAGGCGGGCTCCCCCTCTCCCCTTTTTCAAGCTGCTTCGCCAGCGTTGGCTAAATCGTATAGACATTATGCCTCGCTAGCGGAATGCTATCCGCATATTTATACTCTACTATGAACGGGGTCGTGATTCAAATATATTTCGTAATAAACGCCTCCAAGGAAAGAAGCTTTTCCTCCTTCCAATAATGCCTGCAATCATTTGTTCTGTTGAGAAGACGTTTATTATACATCTCTCTGCGCAGCGTTGCGGGGTCGCCAAAGGTCGTCCATCTGTTCAGCAGAGCATTGATTTCGGATTCCGTATACTGTTTTCCGGTTTCTAATTTGTTTGCCAGATAGTAATAGGCTTTCAGTTTCTTTTTATATTTGGCCGGCAAAGCTACAAGCTGCATGTTTTCATTCATAAATGGCAGCAGTTCCCGCATATTGTTTTCCATATTTACATTTTCCTCCGTAACTATTTATTTATCCTTGACGTTCGAATACCGCATGGATCCGGCAATGAAACAGGCCAATCGCATAGATTTCTCTGCGGTCCATCCAAGCGAACGGCCTTTGTCCGTTCGCCGTTTCCCGCAAGAGACGCTCCTAGAGATTTTGCCAAACCGGGAACGTCAGTGAGGAGCGCTAGAGGGCCTCATAAAAATTTACGCAAAGCGCATAGAATAGCTGTTTTAACGTACATCGAATCTAAATTGTCTATACGTCCAAAAGCCGTTCGGAATTCCGAACGGCTTTTTGTTATGCTTTCCGGTCGTCTGGATTGCCCTGATCCTCAAAAATACTGTGCTTTTCCACCACCGAGCGATGGACCATACGGCCGTTTTCGTAAACGTACTCAGGCGGCTCGGTAAAGGCATCTTCCCCTTCCGCAGTTTCAGCAGGATGCAGAAGGGCCTCGGCGGTTTCCTCAGGATGGGCCTGGTAATAGGGATCGATAATATACCTTTTGATGGCGGGAAAGGCCATAAAATTGACCGAATAGGCCGTCCAGGCAAAAAGCAGCATCAAGGTCATGGCCACAAACAGAAGCATAGCCGACCTGGTAGCGCTCAGGGTCATAATCAGGAAGACCGCCTCAATTCCCGCAATCAGGCCGCAGATCAGCAGGGTCAGAAAATTCCGGCCCAGCCCGATAAAGCTCATAAGGGCGGCGTTTTTGAAGAGAAGCTTCAGCCGGAGGTTCAGCGTAACCGCCATTAACTCCAGGTAAAAGGACATAAACAGGAAAATGACGCAGAAAAGCAGAGACAAGCCGAAGGGTACGGCATAGATTACGCTGTTGCCCATAAGGCCGTAGTAGAAGGTGACGGCGGAAAACAGAGCCACCGCGCCCACATACTGGAAAATCGAGACGCAAAGAGACTGCTTCCAATTCTTCCGAAAGGCCTCAATAAAGTCGGACCAGATAAAGCAGGGCTCTTCTCTTACAAACTCTCTCGTAATTTTCACAAGTCCCGCATTGGCCGGTCCTAGGAGGGCCAGCGGCGCAAAGCAGAGAAAGATCATCACCACATTATTCGCCGCAGAGGACCGCATGGTAAGATGCAAAAGAAAAAAACTTACGAGCAAAAGCGGCGCAAAAAACATACAGTAGATCAGATTTACATAGGCGAGGCTCCAGAACTTACGCCCGAATATTTTAAAATACCGGACAAAGCCGCTCTCCTCCGGCCCGTCCTTCGAAACGCCGGGGCCCATCTTATAATAGCTTTTAAATTTAAAAATAGCCAAAGGGCTGCACTTCCTTTTATTTACTTTATCCTTACCACAATTGACAAGGGATCATACGGTTTTACGGGACAAAAATTACCGCACGCTGCGTTATCTTCGTCGCTGGCCTCATAAGGCAGACGAGTTCTGCTCAACTAGAGATAGGCCGGTTTTAAGGAGCGTCCTGCCTCATTTCCCTTGCCTGCGATAATTTTTCCTCCCGTAAAACGCCGCTGGGCGTATGAGTTCTTGGCGGTAGACGGTATCATTCTCCTGTTAAGGGGGACAACCTCCGTACCCGCGTCCTAAGCGTTTTAACCAACGTCCTGAATAGCGTACTAGCGCGCCCGGGGATGGAACTTACGATAGGCCTGGGCGTAGCGGTTCTTCATGATCTGGGCGTAGACCTGGGTGGAAGAAATGTCGGCATGTCCCAACATCTCCTTTATGTCCCGCAGCTGCGCCCCGTTTTCTAGAAGATGGGCGGCGAAGGAATGACGCAGGGTGTGCGGCGTAATATCTTTCTGAATATTGGCCTGCTGGGCATAATGCTTGACGATCTTCCAAAAGCCCTGCCGGGTGAGCGGCAGACCGTTCATGTTGGTGAAGAGCATTTCGGAGTCGGGGTCCAGCACGATCATCGGACGAACCCGCAGCACATAGTCGGCGATAGCCTTGACAGCCGCCGGATACATGGGTACGATGCGCTCGCTTTTCGTACCCTTCAAGTGAAGGATACCCACCTCCAGATTTACATCATGAATCCGCAGGTCGATCAGCTCGGAGACCCGGATGCCGGTCGCATACAACAGCTCCAGCATAGCCTTGTCCCGACAGCCCTTATGGTCCAACGGATTGGGTTGGGCCAGCAACAGCTCGATTTCCTGATTTGTGAGGATCTCGGGCAATTTTTTTTCGGCCTTGGACACCTTCACGCCCTTAGCCGGATTGCTGGATACGCCGCCGGTCATAAGCAGATATTGATAAAAGCAACGAATGGAGGCCAGCACCCGGGTAATGGTCGAATGAGACCGGCCTGCGGCTTCCAGAGAGGCTACATATTCCAAAACCAGCTCTTGGCCGGCATCAGCCAAGTCCTCGGTCTGCCGGGAGACAGCATAGGCCGAGAACTGGGAGAGGTCGCGCAAATAGGATTCCAGCGTGTTGCTGGATACCTGCTTTTGCTCCGCCAGATAGGTTTTAAACGCTGCTATGTAGTCCTTCATTTCGTCGTCACTCCACTGGCGGACCCGTAGGCCAGCCGGATATTTTCAGCTGCTAGGTCTTTGTTAAAAAATGCTGGATATTTCACTGCAAAGTGACAGACGCAAAGAAAAAGCGGCGGATAGCGCTTTGCAGTAAAAATAGACAGTTCTTTTGGATTTTTCAAACAGGCCCTAAGATGAAAAACGGAAAAAGCGTATAAAAGCCGCCGACAAGCCCGCGTCCAACAGACAGGCCAGAAGCAATATTCCCAAAATAAAAAGGTAACGCAGGCAATACATTTTAAAGTCGCCCCGCAAGGTCAGCGCGGAGGCCCCAGGCAGTACGCCGCGAAAGAGCATTAGGGAGAAGCCCCAGGATTCCCGACAGGCCAACAGCAGCGCAAGGGCGGAAACCAGATTTGGGGGGATCAGCAACAGGGCCGAAAAGGCCATACCCTTCATCCCATAGACCGCATAGATATATCCAGTGGTTAGGCCGAGTCCCAGCCCCTTAAAGCAGGGAATTAAGAAAGCACCCGGCGCCCCTACCACACAGATGCCGCAGATAAAAGCAGCCACGAAAAAAGCAAGAGAGGAGAACAGCGCGTAAAGAAAGGTCATCCCAAAGGGCTGGCTTTGACGCTGCGCCACATAAGCCGAAAAGCTGGCCTCCACCGATTTTACCAGCCCTTCCCCCGCCCCGCGCATGACCAGCACGCCAATCAGCATACCCGCTATGTAGGCCAGGGCCAGAACCAACAGCTTTCGATTGATCTGCGGCGCCGACCCCGTCCGCAGCCGCTCTCGGTCTCTGCCAGGACGCGGCAGGCGCTTAACGCCGCTCCGCCTGGACTGCCGCCATCCGGCTATGCGGACGCGGGGCATAAAAAACATATGGGGTCTTTTGACCGTCCGTATCATACAAAGTCCTCCCTGCGCGAAATTTCGCTCTCAGGAAATCATATGAAACGAATGGACAAGATATACGCTCTGCATACATTTTTGCCAGGCCCTCTAGCGCTTCATTTTTCCGGCGTCTTGGTCTGGGCATTGGCTCCGTCCGGCGTTCGGCAATCAGAGGCGCCTTTAGCGCCAGGATGCCGGAACGTCCAAAAGACATTCGCATAGATAGGTTGGAAACATTCCGTCCCCTGTTAAATCCGCAGTTCTACAGAACGCTGTTCGGCGGCCTCCACGGCCCGTTCTACCGCCTGGTCAAAGCCGGCTTGGTCCATCGCTTTGAGCCCCGCCTCGGTGGTGCCGTTAGGCGAGGTCACCATACGGATGAGCTCTTCCACCGACCTGCCGCTCTCCAAAATCATTCTGGCGCTGCCCAGTAAGGTACCGAATACCAGACGCTGCGCATCGGCCTGGGACAGGCCGTGGGAGACCGCCGTCCGAATCAGCTCCCGGGCAAAGCGGAAAATAAAAGCCGGCGAGCTGCCGCTGACGGCGGTAACCGTATCCATATTCTTTTCCTCCACCGTACAGGCCACCCCGCAGGAGGAAAAGCAGCCCTTCACAGTTTCAAATTCCGAATCGGTTACCGGCGAGGCATGTACCAACGCCGACGCGCCGCACCCCACCATCAAAGGCGTGTTGGGCATGACCCGTATCACCTTGCAGTCGAAGCCGACCTGTTCCTTGACCCATTCGATGGTTCGGCCGGCCGCTACGGTGATCAAGCAGGTATCCGTCGTGACGAACGAACGAATTTCTTTTAGTACGGCCGGATAGACCTGCGGCTTAACGGTTAAAAACACGTACTTGCAGGAACGGGTAAGCGCGGCGGCCGACCGACAGATTTCCGCCTTAGGCACAAGACCTTGTGTTTTTTCGGCCGACACATCATACAGGCTGATACGATCAGGATTTATGTAACCCGCAGACAAAATGCCCTTCACAATGGCGCAGGCGATATTCCCTACGCCGATAAATCCAAATCGAACCGTTTCCATATAGACCTCATCCTTTAACCAGTTGAAATTACCTGACCTTCCAAAGAACTCGAATGCCAGGCGGCAATGTTGTAATACATTTATACACCAACCGTTCAATTATGTCAATAGGATTATGTGAATCTATCAAAATATTATGTAAATAATTTATGTAAACACCTACATCTGGATATGTAAACCTGTGAAAAGAACAAGGTATTGGGTGCTTTGAAAATAATTACCAAAAATCTTTTCTGATAATTTCACTGTTAATCAAAACCACTAGTAAACGAGTGGTTTGCACAGACCCCAGAGGGGTCAGTACTTGCTGACCCCTGGAAGGGGTACTGAGGGTTTGTCATCGCATCACTATCACAGGCAGCCGCTAAAAGCGGCTGTTTTCTTTTGCCTACTTCCTCCTGCTACCCGTAAACGGGTCCATGTACTCCTTGAGACTGATTTGGTCACTTGCCAAATCTTCTTCCAACTGGTTCTGGATATATTCTTGTATCATTTTCGCATTCTTTCCTACCGTATCCACAAAGTATCCCCGGCACCAGAAGTTCCTGCTCCCATATTTGTACTTCAGATTCGCATGCCTATCGAAGATCATCAGCGCGCTTTTGCTCTTGAGCGTCCCCACAAACTGTGCTATACTCATGTACGGTGGGATACTCACCAGGAGATGAATGTGGTCTGGGCACGCCTCTCCCTCAATGATTTCCACTTTCATTTCTTTGCACAGCTTTTTGATGATCGCGATCACATCTTCCCTTAATGTTTTGTAGATCACTTTTCTCCGGTACTTTGGTGCGAATACCACATGGTATTCGCACCGGTAACTCGAATGTGC
>JAAVYX010000182.1 GCA_022791355.1 Clostridiales bacterium
GCAAAAGAAAACAGCCGCTTTTAGCGGCTGCCTGTGATAGTGATGCGATGACAAACCCTCAGTACCCCTTCCAGGGGTCAGCAAGTACTGACCCCTCTGGGGTCTGTGCAAACCACTCGTTTACTAGTGGTTTTGATTATGAGAAGAAAAGACGCAACAGACACACGCACGGAGGCCCTTCCTGAACAATATAGAGAGCTCTGCCCTCTGGACTCCCGCCCCGCGGGGCGCTTCCTATTCGCCGGTTCCGATGGATAACTGTTTTTGATACAAAAGCCTGTCCTTCTTTTGTTTGACAGCTAAAAGGGACGGCCTTTGGTTTCCGTTTACCCGGCCAACGCTTCTAACTTTTTGGAAATTTGGGCGGTTAGGTTGACTCCCATGGGCAGGCCGATTTCAAAGTAAACGTCCTCGTATACCTCGATCAAGGCGTAGAAGCTGCACATAGCGTCGTTGTATTCGGATAGGTCGTTGACGTAGGTACGTAAAAATTTTTCCATTTGTTGTTCCGCTCGATGTAGCTTTTCCCTATAGGACATTTTTTCCGCTATATTTGTATTGCCTTCTCTCTCTCGGAGAAAGGTTTTGACCGCTTCCAAGCTTCCTCGTTCCATGACATGATTGAAATCCATGTTGACAGCCTCCTTTTCGATTTTGATTATATGATTGGATTTAGCTGGAGGCAACAAGTAATTTTAGAGCTGATCTTTGCGGTTTGGAAAACTTAATTGTATAATCAATTTATGGATTGTTTTGTAAAACAATCCATTGGGGAGTTTAGCAGTCGAAATGTAAATTTTTTATGAATAGGCCACAAAAGAGCATCTTTCACCTATCCATTGGCAGTAAAAAGAGAACGACAGCTCATTCTTGCGGGAAGCGATAGGCAAGCGGCCAGTAGCTGAAGGGCAGAATGTAGAGTAAAGGGAAAACGAACCGGGAGGGACCCCGTGGGGCGAGAATCCAAAGGGCAGAGTCCTTTGCGTCGTTCAGGAGGGGAGCCCCCCTTTTTTTTCTTCGCGTGAAGAAAAAAAAGGGGGTCGCGCCTCGCGATCAGGTATTGGAGACATACGAAAGGGATACCTGGCGCAAAGCCTCGCGTCTACTAAAAAATATAAGATAGAGAAAGACTCCCGCCAAACCGAACCGTCGCGCTTGGCAAATGAAAATAAAAAAAGAAAAATTGACAATTCTCCCTTTTCTATGCTATACTGCATATGCAAATCAAATCAAAACAGGGGAGCCGTTCGCGCTGAGAGGAAAGCCGCTGCTTTCGACCCTTAACCTGATCTGGTTAGTACCAGCGTAGGGAGTATAAGATAATGCCGGCCGCATACGCGGTCCGGCGCCCTTTTCCATGCTCCCGCTGATTGCCAGCGGGACTTTTTTGTTTTGATGGATTTTGCGCATCAAAAACAAGGAGGAAAAAGTCATGAACGCAAGTGTTGCCATTCAGGTCCTGCCCGATGTGGAGGGCGAGGAGATCATCCGTATTGTAGACGAGGTCATCGCCTACATCAAGTCCACCGGCCTCAATACCTTTGTGGGCCCCTTTGAAACCACGGTGGAGGGGGACTACGACCAGCTTATGGAGATTGTAAAGGAATGCCAGAAAATCTGCATTCAGGCCGGCGCGCCCAGCGTCTCGTCCTATGTGAAAATCGCCTACAAGCCCGATAGGGAAGGGGTTTGGACCATTGAAAAGAAGGTTAAAAAGCATCACGAATAGGCTCTGGTCTATAGCGGGGATCGCCCTGATCCTACTGCTTTGGCAGGCGGCCTGTATGCTGGGGCTGATGCCCGCTTACATGCTCCCGTCCCCCTTGAAGGTTCTGCGGGCCTTCGGCGCGAATTTTTTTGTTTTGCTGGACCACGCCCGGGTTTCTCTGCTGGAGTCCTTTTTGGGGCTGGGAATCGGCATCGGGCTGGCCCTGCTGCTCACCGCCCTGATGGATCGGTTCGGCGTGATCTACAAAATGGCCTATCCGCTCTTGGTGATTACCCAGGCCGTCCCGGTGGTGGCTGTCGCGCCGCTGCTGGTGCTCTGGCTGGGCTACGGTATGGCCCCCAAGGTGGTGCTGATCGTCATTGTCTGCTTCTTCCCCATAGCGGTGGGTATGCTGGATGGTCTCAAGGCCGCCGACCCGGACCAAATGAACCTGCTGCGGGCCATGGGGGCCAACAGGGGACAGATTTTTCGGCATTTAAAGTTCCCCGGGGCCCTGCCGGGCTTTTTTTCGGGACTCAAGGTGTCGGTTTCCTTCTCCATCATCGGGGCGGTGGTGGCCGAATGGCTGGGCGGGGACAAGGGGCTGGGCGTCTACATGACCCGGGTGCGCAAGTCCTACGCCTACGACAAAATGTTCGCCGTCATTTTTCTGGTGATCGCCATCAGTCTGCTGCTCATGCGGCTGGCGGGCTTCATGGAAAAAAGGGCCATGCCCTGGAAGCGGGCCAAGGGCCGTTAGTCCCTATGCGGCCGCACCGTGCGGCCAGGCGGGGAGATTGCCTTTGATATTGGTTCTCCTCTGATTCTACTGCGAACCTGTATGCACAACCGCAAGCGCCGTATGAGCTGTCCTTTTCGCCGTTCGACCTGGCGCTTTTTCCAATCCGGCAAGTAAAGCAAGAAAACTTGCCTTGACCGGCGGGAGAACGCCTCCCACAGCCCGTACTTTTATTTTGCATGCAGGCTCTAAAATAAAGGATGTTTTCATATGAAAAAAATTTTATCCGCCCTCTTGGCCGGCGCGTTGCTGTTTTGTCTGGCCGGCTGCAACGCCGGTTCCGGCGACGATAGCTCCGGGGCCTCCGGGCAGGCGCAGAAAACCAAGCTTACCGTAGTGCTGGACTGGCTGCCCAACACCAACCACACCGGCCTGTATGCGGCCTGGAAGCTGGGGTATTTTGACGAGGCCGGGCTGGAGGTCTCCATCCAGCAGCCGCCCGAGGACGGGGCCGAGGCCCTGGTGGCCGCGGGCAAGGCCCAGTTCGGCGTGAGCGTGCAGGAGAATCTGGCCAGCGCCCTTTCCGCCGATTCGCCCCTGCCCGTCACGGCCGTGGCCGCCATTTTACAGCACAATACCTCCGGCCTTGTCTCCTTAAAGGAAAAGGGCATCGACTCCCCCAAAAAGCTGGAGGGCCGTCTTTACGCCTGCTGGGACACCCCCATTGAACAGGCCATCCTCAAAAGCGTTATGGAGAAGGACGGCGGGGACTTTGCAAAATTAAATCAGGTTCCCTCCACCGTCACCGACACCATCGCGGCCTTGCAGTCCGACATCGACCTTGTCTGGATTTACTACGCTTGGGACGGGGTGGCCACCAAGGTCAAGGGCGTCGACACCAACTATTTTGAGTTCCGGGATATCGACCCGGCTTTGGACTACTACACCCCCTTCCTCATCGCCAACGACAGTTTTTTAGCCGAGCAGCCCGAAACGGCCAAGGCCTTTCTGTCCGCCGTGCGAAAGGGATATGAATACTGCATCCAGAATCCCGAGGCGGCGGCCGACGTCATCTGCGAGATGGTTCCCGAGATCGATCATGACATCGCCGTGGAAAGCCAGCGGTATTTGGCTGGGCAGTATCAGGCCGAGGCCGCTCAGTGGGGCCTGTTCGACCTGAATCGGTGGGATACCTTTTTTGGCTGGCTGTACGACAACGGGGTGATCCCCCGGCGGCTGCCCGCCGGTGCAGGCGTGACCAACGCCTATATTGGCCAATGAGCGCGGCCGCAGGCGGTGCTCGGGTCCATACGCTGGAGGCCAGGGGGCTTTGCAAGACCTTTGGGGAAAAACAGGTGCTGCAAAACGTCAATATACATTTAGACGAGGGGGAAATCGTCGGCCTGCTGGGAGTCAGCGGGGTGGGGAAGAGCACCCTGTTCAACCTGTTATCCGGCCTGCTCGTCCCCGACGAGGGACAGGTTTTGCTGGAGGGACGGCAGGCCGCCGGCCTGACCGGCCGCATCGGCTACATGCAGCAGAAGGACCTGTTGCTGCCCCATAAAAAAATTGTCGATAACATCGCCCTGCCCCTGGTTTTAAAGGGAGAAAAAAAGAAGGAGGCCCGCCGCCGGGTGGAGGAGGAGTTAGCCGCCTTTGGGCTGGAGGGTACGGCCGACAAGTATCCCGACCAGCTTTCGGGGGGGATGCGTCAGCGGGCCGCGCTGCTGCGCACCTATTTTTTCAACGGCCGGGTCGCGCTGTTGGACGAGCCCTTCAGCGCCCTGGACGCCATAACCAAAACCCAGATACACCAGTGGTTTTTGCAGGTGATGAGCCGTATCCGTATGTCGGCCATTTTCATCACCCACGATGTGGACGAGGCCATCTTGCTTTCCGACCGCCTGTACATCATGGCCGGCTCCCCCGGAAGTATCGCCGCCGAGTTGAAAGTAGACGCCCCCCGGCCGAGGGGAACGCTCTTTACCGCGTCGGCGGAATTTATGGAGCGCAAGCGGCGCATCCTCAGCGCTTTACAGATTGGCTGACCCGGTTGGAGTTTTTTCAGACCGCCCGTACCAAACAAGGTACGGGCGGCTTTGCGTAGGATTTGATTTGCGGTTTATACTGGCGCGCCGTATCCGTTTTACCTTTTGCGCGCGGGCTCTGTCGGCGCAGCAGGGCCTGACCGTTTCCTGCAAAAAAACGGCCGTCTTTATCCCGCTGCCGGCGGTCAAGTGAAATGTAAAAAGTAGGCGCGCAGAACCGGTCCGGCCTGCGCCAACAGAAGGCAACCGGAGGTATTCGGAAGGGGGCAGCCCTGGAGGGACGACAGCGGCGCAGCCCCTCAGGCGGCCTAAGACGAGCGTTTCCTTTGTCGCCTGACAAAGGATAGAGGTCTGAAAGGCGCTTTAGCGCCGGTACGCAGGCCGTCGGATAGAGGCGATTTGCGCCGGGGCTCTGGCGCGATTCGATCAAGTATGGGAGGAATAACGTTAGGATACCTAGCGCGAAATCTACCTTTCGGCCAGACAAGATGAAACGATAGGCTGCAAGCCCTCCCGCTAAACCCCAAAAAAGAAAAAAGGCGAAAAGAAGGACGAGCCGACAGTAAAAGCAAACAAATTTAAGGAAATTCCCATAAAGCTGTGTCGCGGACAGACCCATCCGAATAGGATAAAGCAGCAGGAAGATTGGAGGAATTTCCCATGTCTGATTTAAACAAACTGCCCATGTTTTTCTTGGGGGCCAACGCCCCCGGCGGGTTTGTCTCGGCCTTTGGCAAGGCCTACGACCCTGCCGACGGCTGGCGGGTATTCATCATCAAGGGGGGGCCCGGGACGGGGAAATCCACCCTGATGAAGCGGGCCGCCCAGCTTTTGCAGGAAAAGGACGACAAGGTTTTTGTTTCCCCCTGCACCGGCGACCCCTGGTCGTTAGACGCCGTTACCGCCGAAACCCTCAAGGTCATGATTCTAGACGGCACCGCTCCCCACGTGGTGGAACCCCGGTATCCCGGCGCCAGCGAATCCTTAGTGGATTTGGGAAGCTGCTGGGACGGAGAGAAGCTGCGGCAAAACCGTCTGGAGATCATCAAGGCCTCCAAAGAGAATAAGCAGCTCCACGAACGGGCCGGACGTTACATAACCGCCGCCGGGTCCCTTTTAAAGGACAGCTACCGTATCGCCGCCGAGTGTACCGACTTACAGAAGGCCGCCCGGTTCGGGGCGGGGCTGGCCCGCCGGCTGCTTCCAGCCGCGGGAAAGAACAAGGGACCGGGGAAGGAAACCGTCCGATTTTTAAGCGGCGTCACCCCCAAGGGCCTGATGTATTTCAAGGATACCCTGTCCATGTACTGCGACCGGCTGGTTATTTTATCCGACGACTACGGCGCGGCGTCGGGCGCCGTCTTAGAGGCGGTGCGGCTGACCGCGCTGGAGGCCGGGTGGGATATCGTCGCGTGCCCTTGCCCCTTCGCCCCCGAGGAACGGCTGGACCATATCCTGATCCCCGCCCTGGGACTGGGCTTCTGCACCGAGAACCGGTATCTCAAGCTGGACCGGGACGACCGGCGTATCCACGCCCGCCGGTTCACCGACCTGGCCGCCCTGCGCCGCCGCAAGCAGCGGCTGACCTTTAACCGCCGGGCCGCCCGGGAGCTCTTACAGGGCGCGGCCGAGCTGCTGGCCGAGGCCAAAAACGTCCACGACGAGCTGGAGCGGTTTTATATTGACGCGATGGATTTTGATAAGGTCAACGCCATGGGCCAAAGGGTGCTGAACGAAATGGAGCGGCTGCCCAGCGCAAAGGAATAAAGGCGTCGTCTGTTTCGGGGTCCAGCCGGCCCGTAGGCCGGTCCAAATGAGGGCCGGCAAGGCTGCGGGCAGACCGGCTTAGACGGCCGGCGGGCTTGGCCCGCCAAATCAGAGCGCGCCGTCGGCCCCGTTTGGTATTTGGCAATATCGTCCGCAAAAACGCCCGTCCGGAAAGGACGGGCGTTTTTACCAGGCGGCAGGGCTTGACACCGGCGGCCGGCGGTGCTATTATAAGAAAATAAAGAATGCGTTGACGGGGACAGTACCCATTTCCCGATTGTCTTTCAAAGAGAGCGGCGGCTGTAAGCTGAAAGCCCCGCAGGGCAGGGAACAGGAGAACACCACCCCTGAGCCGCCGGCCTGTCGCAAGGCCGGCCGTCGGTCCCGCGTTAAGGGAGCAACGAGAGGCTGCGGTCTAAAAGCCGCGCAATCCGGGTGGAACCGTGGAGCAGTAAGCGCTTCATCCCAGAGTATATGGGATGAAGCGCTTTTTTGGTATAGAAGCGCCGACCCGCGCTGCCCGAAAAAATGACCGTTGCGCAAGAATCGTCCAGGCGATGCGCGGCATCGCTTGGACGGTTCTGGAGCAGAGGGAATTTTTTCGGAACAGCGGCGCGGGGGAGGCGCGCCAAACAGCGACGGCCTAGCCGAATGCTTTGCATTCGGCAACCCAAAAAAATGACCAATAATTACAAGCAGCACTGGGTCGGGAAGTCCTGCTTTTCATTTTAGCTGCCGATGGAAAACAAGAGCTGAAACGGGTGAAGACGCATGAAAGATTATACCAACTACATAAGAAAAGCATTACAGAATAAGTTTGAATTTCAAAACTATGGTCATGCATTAGAAATACTAAACGAGGCTTTCCCGACGGAATGGGATGAAATACAAAGCTGTCTGGAGCAATTGTCTATTTCTATCGACGATTTGAAGGCGGCGGGCGGCAATGAAACGGCGATACCCAAGAAATTTGACGATGTTTTATATCCGCTGGGATGGCGTGAAATCAGAATTACGGGCGATTTGCTGGTCAAATTATATCCAAGACGTGCGAATCAAAGAGGACGTTTTGCGGACGAGCCTTTCGACGAGAAGACAATAGAGGGATATATAGACGGACACAATATTGATTTTATCAAAGATAAGGTTGCCTTTGACCTGGAATGGAACAGCAAGGACCAAACCTTTGACCGGGATCTTTTGGCTATGCGAACCTATTTTGACTGCGGATTGATCGAAGTTGGCATTATTGTGACCAGAGCAAAAGAGCTCAACGACATTTTTAAAGAGCTTACGGATCATAAGGGTAAGCCGCTGATGCCAAAGTACGGGGCGAGCACGACTTGGATGGGGAAATTGGAATATCGCTTAAAGTCCCGCGGAAACGGCGGCTGTCCAATATTAGCGGTTGGCATCAAAAAGTCTTGCGTGGAGGGGTATTAACCGATGGCTAAAACACAACTGGAGCTGACAATTGAAGATTTTAATCGTTTTACCGCCGGCAAAAAGTATAAAACCATCTATGCGGATCCGCCTTGGCAATTTCAAAACAGGACGGGCAAGGTGGCGCCCGAGCATAAAAGGCTTTCCAGATATGGGACAATGAAGCTGGAGGAAATCAAGCAGCTGCCGGTTTGGCAGGTCGCCGACGCCAAAAGCCATTTGTATTTGTGGGTGCCCAACGCCTTGCTGCCGGAGGGGTTGGAAATTATGCAGGCCTGGGGATTTGTATATAAGACCAATATTATTTGGGAAAAGGTCAGAAAAGACGGGATGCCGGACGGCCGAGGCGTGGGCTTTTATTTCAGAAATGTTACCGAGATGCTTTTATTCGGCATTAAGGGCGATAAAAACAGAACGCTGGATGCCGGAAGATCCCAGGTCAATCTTATACGTTCGATGAAGCGCGAGCATTCCAGAAAACCGGATGAATTTATTCCTTTGATTGAAAGCTGTTCGCCCGCGCCGTTTTTGGAGCTGTTTGCAAGAGGAAACAGAAGCGGCTGGGACATGTGGGGCAATCAGGCGACAGAGGACTATGAGCCCACTTGGAGTACTTACGCCAATCATACGGTTGCAGAAAAATCAGAATAAAAGGAGCGAACAAATCATGTCGATTCAAATTACCCTCAAGGGCGGCGTGCAGAAGACCTACGAGCAGGGAGTCACCCCGGCCGAGGTGGCGGCCTCCCTGGGCGCGGGTCTGGCCAAGGCCGCCTGCGCCGCCAAGGCCGACGGCAAGGTGGTGGACCTGCGCACCCCCCTGACCGCCGACTGTAAGCTGGACATCCTGACCTTTGACGACCCCGAGGGCCGTCACGCCTTCCGGCACACGGCCTCCCATATGCTGGCCCAGGCCGTAAAGCGGCTTTACCCCGAGGCAAAGCTGGCCATCGGCCCGGCCATCGACAACGGCTTTTACTACGACTTTGCCCTTCCCGCCCCCTTCACCCGGGCCGACCTGGATAAGCTGGAGGCCGAAATCAAAAAAATCGCCAAGGAGGATATTGCCTTAGAGCGTATGGAGCTGCCCGCCGAGGAGGCCCGCGCCCTCATGTCCGGCGAGCCATACAAGCTGGAGCTTATAGACGAGCACGCCGGCAAGGGGGAAAAGATTTCCTTTTATAAGCAGGGGGACTTCTGCGACCTCTGCGCCGGTCCCCACCTGATGAAGACCGGGACGGTCAAGGCGGTAAGACTCACTCAGTGCACCGGCGCTTACTGGCGGGGCGACGCCAAGAACCAGCAGCTCTGCCGGGTCTACGGCACCGCCTTCCCCAAGGCCAGTATGCTGGAGGAGCATCTGGCCGCCGTGGAGGAGGCCAAGAAGCGGGACCACAACGTCGTCGGCCGGGAGCTGGAGTATTTCACCACGGTGGATATGATCGGTCAGGGCCTGCCCATCATTCTGCCCAAGGGCACCATCGTCCTGCGCACCTTACAGCGGTGGGTGGAGGACGAGGAGGAAAGAAGGGGCTATCTGCAGACCAAAACCCCCTTTATGGCCAAGCGGGAGCTTTATAAAATTTCCGGCCACTGGGATCATTACCGGGACGGTATGTTCGTTTTAGGCGACCCGGATACCTGGGAGGACCCTTCTGAGGAAATTCTGGCCCTGCGGCCCATGACCTGTCCCTTCCAGTTCCAGGCCTACCTGACCAAGACCCGTTCCTACCGGGATCTGCCCCTGCGGTACAACGAGACCTCCACTCTTTTCCGCAACGAGGCCTCGGGCGAGATGCACGGCCTGATCCGGGTGCGGCAGTTTACCATTTCCGAGGGTCACTTGGCCGTCACCCCCGAGCAGCTGGAGGAGGAGTTCGCCGGCTGCCTGGAGCTGGCCAAGTACATGCTGGAGACCCTGGGGCTGGACGACGACGTAACCTACCGGTTCTCCAAATGGGACGAGAACGACCGGGCGAAGTACATCGGCGATCCCCAGCAGTGGGAGGCGGTGCAGGATACCATGCGCCACATCCTGGACGATTTAAAGATCGACTACACCGAGGAGGACGGCGAGGCCGCCTTCTACGGTCCCAAGCTGGATATCCAGATCAAAAACGTCCACGGTAAGGAGGACACCCTCATCACCATCCAGATCGACTTCCAGCTGGCCGAGCGGTTCGGTATGGAGTACGTGGACCGGGACGGGGTGAAAAAGTACCCCTACGTCATCCACCGCACCTCCATCGGCTGCTACGAGCGGACCCTGGCCCTGCTCATCGAGAAGTACGCCGGGGCCCTGCCCCTGTGGCTGTCCCCCGAGCAGGTGCGGGTGCTGCCCATATCCGAGAAGCAGTTCGACCGTGTGCGGGAGATTGAGAAAATGCTGAAGGAAGCCAGCCTGCGGGTATCCGGCGACTATCGCAACGAGAAGATCGGCTATAAGATCCGGGAGGCCCAGATGGAGAAAATCCCCTATATGCTGGTCATCGGCAACAAGGAGGTGGAGGAGGGTACCGTCACCGTCCGCTCCCGTAAGGGGGAGGATCTGGGCGCCATGACGCCCGACGCCTTCCTGGCCGACGTCAAAATCGAAATCGACGAGAAGCGGAAATAGGAACCTGTATGCATAAGCGCTGAACGCCGCATGGGCGGATCTTTTGCCGCCGCCCCGCGTTAAACTTTCTTTCCATACGTCGGGTATGCCCGCGACAATTTATCTCGATTGGCAGCAAAATCCCCCGTCCATTCGGTATCTCCCGGTTATACATACGGCATCTAAGATATACGCCCCCGGCGGCGAGAAAAAGGGCCTCCTGATTGGGAGGCCCTTTTGCATAACCCTGCGTTAAATACGTTTTTGCCGACAATTGATGAGTAGGAAAGAACCAGGAAAGAGACCTATGCGTTTTTTTGAGTTGGGCGGGATACCTCGCGCCGTTCGGTTTAGAAATGAAGTCATGTGACAAAGCGCGGCCGGCGCGAAAACAGAACCAAGCGGGCTTTTACCGATAACCGTTGGATTTTTCAGATAGGACGTCGGTTTTAGGAGGACCTGCGCATACGCGCGGCGCGTATGGCTTTGACCGCCGTCGGGGCGGCTTTCATCCGTTTTCCAGCCCTACTTGGTCATGATGCCGCCGTCCAGTTTTAAGAGGATGAGAATCTCTTCCTCAGCCAGGGTCTCGGTGTTGATATACACCAGCACATCTTCCTCGTTGAGTCCCCGACAGCGGAACTCATAACAATATTTTTCCCCGCCGCCGTCGGTGGGGATGACGGCCAGGGCAGAGGACTCCACCTGTAATACGGGACTGAGCGCCGTCCTGGCCTCCTCCTCGGTTTTGACCGGGGCGGAAAGCTGTCGGGTTTTGTGGTTCATCAAAAAGCCGCGGGCCTCGAAAAAGACCGCCTCGCCGTTGTCCAGGGCCACGCCTACCTTGATAAGGTCGGGATAGCAGATCACCCCGTTCTGGGTGTAGGCGAAATTGATGACGCAGACTCCCTCGTCGGTCATATAATAGCTTTCCTTGAAGCCGGTAAGACCCAAGCCCTCCAGATAGGCCCTTCCCTTTTCCACAGCCTGCTCATAGGAGAGGACCTCCTCGCCGACGTCCCGGGGATTCCGGAGATAGACCCCATAGCCCCCCTGTTTGGTAACCGAGATCACCGTGCTTCCATAGACAAAGCCGAAGGAGGGCATGACCCCGTCCTCGTCCCCGTCGTCCTGTATCATGGAAGAGGGCGCGCCCAGCATGGCCGCGGCTTTTTTACGGGCCTCCTCCCGGGAAACCTCTCCGGCCTCTCCCGTCATGGCGGGGGACTTGTTGAGTAAATGGTCGGAGAAGGGGCCGTCGTAAATGAGGGAGGGATAGTCGGTGAGGCTGTCCTCTGCCTCCATGAGGGAAGCGCCGAAGCCGGAGGCCGCGTCGCCTCCGTCGTCGGGCAGGTTGCCGGCGGCCACCGCCGCCTGAAGCTCGCCGGCCCAGAGCCGGCCGTCCTCGTAGGAAGCCCGCATGTCGTCCACCCGGGCCGAGAGGTTCTTTGCGGTTCCCGAAAGGTTCAGCAGGTTATTCCGTTCCTCATCGGTGACCTGCCCGCCCGCCACCGTCTTCTTGGACAGGGCCATGGCATAGTCCCCTACCTGGGATAGGAATTTGTTGATAACGGTCAGTTCCCCGCCGCTTTCGGGCAGCTGGGAAAGGGCCGACTTGGCCGTGCCGGCCTCCCGCCACAGCCGGGCGGACAGACTGCTGACCTGGGCGGGGGAGACGGCGTAGATACCCTTTTCCAAAGCGATATTGATGTTGTGCAGCGTGCTGCTCAGATCCTCCAGCCCCCGCTGGTAGGTGTACTCCAGCTGGGTGCGGTATTGATTGGCCATGTTGAAGCCGTAAAGGGCCGAGCCGCCCAGGGCCAGAGCCAGGGCGGCGCAGTAGCTGACCACGCGTATGCCCGCCCGCCGGGAGAGGCCGGGCTTATCTTGTTTTTGCATAGGAAGCACCTCTGTTTCGTAAGAATCGGGACCAAGTCCCGCTTTGTATGTCTGTTCCTATTTTTACCCGGATGCTATGGAAATATGTCCATAAATTCACAGAGCGTTTACAGCTTTTACGGTTGTGGCGCAGATAAAAATGATGTATAATATATTTCGAATCGTTACCATCTACCTCCAAGGGATCATACGCCCAGTAGCCGCCCAAAGGGCGGTCCTCATGGGCGGCCCAAATGCGTGCCGCGGGGGAACCGGTAGCGTTCTCGGATTTGGCGGGCGAAAGCCCGCTGGCCGCCCGACGGGCGGCTAGAACGGGCCGCGTACCGAGCTTCGGTCGGCAACGAAGACAACGCAGTTTGCGTGGGTTTGCCTCCGTAAACCGTATTTGCCCTTTGGAGGTAGATGGTATACCGCTTACAACAGCTTTTGTTCTGCGGTTTTGACGATTGATCGTATACGCCTTGCGCGTGTTTTGGCGGTCCCCTGACGGACCCCGGTTTAGCAGAACTGGAGGGAGTCTCGTTTATGGGACCGGCCAAAGGACGTTTTGACGGCCGGGATCGGCCTTTGGCAGGACCTCTGGCGGCGTCTATAGGACTGATGCCGTTTATGGGTATAATGTCATAGTATAACCGGCATCCGCACGGATGACCCCACGCTCGGAGCGCGGGAATGCCAATGATACCATAGGCTTGCGCTATGGTATAATAACCGCTTTGCGGTTATTATACCCCAAATCAGCCGAAAGGGGTATGACCTTTTTGCAGATAGAAGCCTTCCACGATGGAATTACATATCTGGACAACAGCGCCACCACCAAGCCCTGTCCCACAGCCGTCCAGCGCATGAACAAGGCGCTATGCGAAAACTGGGGCAATCCCTCTTCTCTGCACCGTTTGGGCGTAGTGGCCGAGCTGGATATGGACGCGGCCCGCGGCCTTTTAGCCCAAAAGCTTGCCCGTAAGGATAAAGAGGTTTACTTTACCGGCGGCGGCACCGAGGCCAACAACATCGCCTTGCGGGGCGCGGCTTACGCCGGACGGCGCAGGGGAAATAAAATCGTCGTCACCGCTGTCGAGCACCCTTCGGTACTGGAGACGGCGGCGGCCTTGGAGCGGGAGGGCTTCCGGGTGGTCCGTCTGGCTCCCGGATCGGACGGACGGGTGCCGGCGGCCGCCCTGGAGGAGGCCATAGACGAGAAAACCGTTTTGGTCAGCGTCATGTATGTAAACAACGAGACCGGGGCGGTGCAGCCGGTGGAGGCTGCGGCGGCGGCCATACGGCGGAAAAAAGCCCCGGCCCTGCTCCACAGCGACTGTGTGCAGGCCTTTGGGAAGCTGCCGGTGCGGCCCGCCCGCCTGGGGGCCGACCTTGTAACGGTCAGCGCCCACAAGATACACGGACCCAAGGGAGTGGGGGCGCTGTACGTCTCGGAGAAGGCCCGCGTCGTCCCTATCCTGTTCGGCGGGGGACAGGAGAAGGGCCTTCGCCCGGGCACCGAGTCAGCCCCTCTCATCGCCGGCTTCCGGGGGGCTCTGGAGGAGCTGCCCGAGCCGGGTCCGGCCCTGGCCGCCATCACCCGCCTGCGGGACTATACAGAAGAGCGGCTGCTGGCCACCGGCCAGGTCCAGATCAATTCGGCTCCCGACGCGCTGCCCTATATTTTGAATTTTTCCTGTCCCGGCCTGCGGTCGGAAATTCTGCTGCACGACCTGGAGGCGGCCGATGTTTTCGTATCCAGCGGCAGCGCCTGCGCCAAGGGCAAGGGCAGCTATGTGCTCAGAGCCCAGGGCCTGTCCGACCGGCTGGCCGACAGCGCCATACGGGTCAGCTTTTCCCGGTACAATACGGAAAGCGACGCCGACGCGCTGGCCGAGGCCGTAGCCGCGTCGGCCGCACGGCGCAGACGGGCTTGACCCATTAGGGACACCCGTTGGGGACGCCGATTGGGGACATACAACATAAAGGAGGATTTCCCCGTGCGAGAAATCTTGTTGATAAAAAACGGCGAGCTGGCCCTCAAGGGCCTCAACCGCTCTACCTTTGAGGATACCCTCATCCGGCATATCCGCCGGAGCTTAAAGCCGCTGGGCGAGGTCAAAATCCGCAAGGCCCAGTCCGCGATTTATATCGAGCCCCAGTCGGAATTTTTTGATTACGACGAGGCCGCCGGCCGGATAAGCCGCATTTTCGGCATCGCCGCTTTCAGCCGCGCCGCCGTGTGCGAGAAGGACATGGGGGATATTATGGAGACGGCGGCGGCCTTCCTGGCCCCCCGCATGGAGGAAATAGCTACCTTCAAGGTGGAGGCCAAACGGGCGGACAAGCGGTTCGCCCTCACATCCCCCGAAATATGCCGGGAGCTGGGCGGCAGCCTGCTGAATCGATTCCCTCATCTGCGGGTGGACGTGCACAACCCCGACGAGACGGTGACCGTGGAGATACGGGATTTCGGGGCCTACATCCACTGCGGCCAGCTCCCGGGGGCCGGGGGTATGCCGGTGGGGACGGCCGGCAAGGCCTCCATCCTCATCTCGGGCGGTATCGACAGTCCGGTGGCCGCCTGGATGATGGCCAAGCGGGGGATCAATCTGGACGCCGTCCACTTCGCCAGCCCGCCCTACACCAGCCAGCGGGCCGAATTGAAGGTGATGGACCTGCTGCGGCAGGTGGCCCAATACAGCGGTCCCATCAAGCTGGAAATCGTCCCCTTCACCGAGATACAGGAGCAGATTGGGGAGCATTGTCCCGAGGAGTATTTCACCTTGATCATGCGCCGTTTTATGATGGAAATCGCCGAGCGTCTGGCCCGCCGGGGCGGCAGTCTGGCCCTGATCACGGGGGAGAGCGTGGGCCAGGTGGCCAGCCAGACCATGAAGGCCCTGTGCGTTACCGACGAGATGGTCCATATGCCGGTTTTCCGGCCTCTCATCGGTATGGATAAAAGCGAGATTATCGCCCTTTCCCGGAAAATCGAAACCTTCTCTATCTCCACTCTGCCTTATGAGGACTGCTGCACCGTCTTTACGCCCAAGCATCCCAGGACCCGCCCCGATTCCGAAAAGGTGCGGGAAGCCGAGAAGTCCCTGGACCGAGAGAGTCTTATCCAGCGGGCCCTGGAGGGCGTGCGGAGCGTTTTGATCGAGTAAGAATTTTTTAAATTTTTTCTTTTTTATTAGATAGAGGTTTCGCGCCAGGTATGCTTTTGATATTTCTCCATTTCCTGATCGCGAGGCGCGACATACTTTTCTTCACGCGAAGAAAAGTATGCAAAAGACGCGCCAGAGGGAAACCTTTTCGACAGGTTTTAGAGGAAATCCGTAGGATTTCCGTGA